>JAXDQN010000519.1:0-2686 GCA_034667865.1 Gammaproteobacteria bacterium | reverse complement strand
GGCAAAAAGGTTTCATCTTCCATGGGCGCCACATCGCCGCGCGCGCGGAAAGTATTGATCTTGTGCACCAAGGACTGCGGCGCGGCGCCGGCCCGCGCGTGATTCCAGAACTCGCCCTCGAAGGGCGCCAACGCATAGAACGCGCACTGGAAATCTCGAATGCGCTCGTAGTACGAGCGCATGATGCGGTTGTACTCGTTGCGCTCCGCGGCAAACTCTGCATTCACGGGAAACAGCGACAACAAGTGCACTATCGCCAATTGCAGCGCATGCAATTCCACATCGTGAATCGCATCCAGGCTGCATGCCGCCCGGCCCACCGCGATGCAATTGTCCGACCAAGGCTGATTTCGCGCCGACGGAGTGAGGCTGTGGAAAGACACATCGGCGAGCGGCGCGCCGGCGGCGGCAGTCGCGGCCTGCAGGGCGCCCTCATCCGTGGTTGTTGCGCTCGAAAAGGCATGCACGATACCGGTCGCCGCTTGACTGGGATGCAACACCGTCCACCCGCCGCCCGAGGTGCGAATCTCCGCAAACGGAGGAAGGGAGGCGAACTTCGGCGCCATCCCAACCAGCCTGCGATCGGCATGAAAGTAGCTACGCCAGGATTCTTGCGGAGATTGCAGCGTGCCCGCCATCAGCAACGCGTCCTCGCCGGTGGCGTCGATGAAGAACTGCGCCTCCAGGCGAGCGATACCATCGACCATCAACGCGGCAATCGGCCCGGCGGCGCTGCGCTCCACCGAGATATCTTGCGCCTCGACCATTTGAACGCCGAGCGCCGCCGAGCGGGATTTGAGAATGCCGACGTAAGCCAAGGTCTGCAGATGGTAGCCATAGTCGGTGCGGCCAAAGGCGGTGGTGGCATCGTCCGGCAGCAGCATGCGCCCATTCGTGGCCGCCACGGCCGTCGGGCTGAAACTTTGAAAGCCACCGTTGAATCCAAGCCGCACCGCCTTCAGCCAGCAGGGATAAAACGCGCTGCCATCGATCGGCGCCCCGTACGCTCCCCAGGCATGAAAGAAATTCGGCACGCGGCGGCAACCGGCGACGATATTCTGGCCGAAGGAGAAACTGGCGCCGGCGACGCGGATCAGTTCGGACTCATTGAGATTGAGTTTGGCATGCAAGGCCTCGAGCGGCGGCAAGGTCGCACTGATGTGCGAGGCCTTTAAACGGCTCGGCAATTCAACCGCGAGCACACGCACACCGGACGGCGCCAACGCATGGGCGATGGCATCTACGGTCATCCACAGGTCCGCATCGCGGCCCACCACCATCACTTTGGACAAGGTGCCGCTCATACCGCCGCCCCCTGCGGCGCCGGCGCCTCCGCCGTTTGGCAATAGTCTGCAATAAAAGCGCCGTGCGTGGGCATGGCATCGACGTTGCTTTGAATGCGGTGGCGAAATTGCGCCAAGCGTTCATTCAATGCCGGTAACTCGAAAGCATCCGCGAGGCGATCGTACCCGGCCGGTCTCACGCCCTGCCCCACCAGCACCGACAGCCAGCTGTCGCGCGCGAACAATCCATACTGATAATTCGGCAATGCCGCGCGCGAGCGGAACAGCGCCAGCTTGTGCTCCAGGCTGTCGGGCAGCGGCATGGACCTCACATAGTCCCACAGCGGCTCACCCACGCGGCCATTGGCGGTGTAATGCAAAATGAGGAAATCGCGGATGCGCTCATACTGCATGTTGTTGAGCCGGTTGAACTCCTCGATCAGACGTGGATCGCAAACCGCTGCGCCGCGCGCGGGCATGAGATTGATGAGATCCGTCACCGCGGCCTGCACCAGATAAATGCTGGTCGACTCCAGCGGCTCCAGAAACCCGCTCGCCAATCCCATCGCGACGCAATTACCCACCCACGCCTTCGCGCGGCGGCCGGGCGCAAAGCGCAGCAACCGCGGCTCGCCTTGCACTGCACCGCCGAGAGTTGCCAGCAGCGCTTCGCGCGCCCCCTCGTCGCTGATGAAGCGGCTCGAGAACACGTAGCCGTTGCCGGTGCGATGCTGCAAGGGGATACGCCACATCCAGCCGGCCCGCTGCGCTGTCGCGCGCGTATAGGGGGTCAGCGAACCCGCTCGTTTGCTGGGCACCGCCAAAGCCCGATCGCACGGCAACCAGTGAGTCCAGTCCGACCATGTCGCGCCCATGACACCGCCGAGCAGCAGCGACCTGAATCCGGAGCAGTCTACAAAGAAATCGCCCGCAATGCGTTCGCCCGATTTCAGCGTCAGCTCTTGCACATAGCCCGTGGATGCGTGACGGGCGATATCGCAAACCTGCCCCTCGATGCGCCGCACGCCGCGCTCGACGGCCCAGGAACGCAAGAACGCCGCATACAATCCGGCGTCGAAATGGTAGGCGTAGGCGTAGGTGGCGCGGATGGACTTGAGGTCTTCGTTCGGGAACTCGAACTTGTCATTGCGGGCGGCGACCACGGAGTAGGAGAAGTCTTGAAGCGGGGCCGGATTGGCGCCCGCCTGCCACGCCCTGAACCAATGATGCTGGAACTCGACGCCGCCCCACGGCTCCCCGAACGCGCCGAAGGGATGGATATAGGCCTCGCCGGGGCGGTCCCAATCGCGAAATTGGATCCCGAGTTTGAACGTAGCCTTAGTCTCGCGCATGAAATGCGCTTCATTCAGGCCCAGCATGTCGTTGAAGATTTTGATGTGCGG
>JAXDQN010000518.1:0-3203 GCA_034667865.1 Gammaproteobacteria bacterium | reverse complement strand
GAGCAGAGTGCGCGCCATGGTGGCGAGGCCGGCGCGATTGTCGCTGTCCACCGGCAAATCATCGATGAACATGGCAAATTCGTCGCCGGCGAGCCGGCCGATCACCGTGTCCTTGCTCAAATTGCGGGTCAGGCGCTCGCTGAGTATTTCCAGCGTGCGATCGCCCGCCGCATGGCCGAAGGTGTCATTGACCTCTTTGAAGCGGTCCAGATCGAGATACAGCAGCGCCAGCGAGCGCTGATTGCGCCGCGCGCGCGCAATCGCCTGCTGCAGCAAATGTTGGAACTGCATGCGATTCGGCATCTTGGTGAGCGTGTCGTAGCGCGCCAGATAGCGAATGCGGCGTTCGGCGCGCTTGCGCTCGGTGATATTGCGCGCGACGTAGATGCTGCCCTGGAATTGCGGGTCTTCGGAGCTGATCGCGGAGCTCGCCATGGAGACGGGAATGGTCTGGCCGCTGGCGGTGCGCAGCACCGTCTCGCGCGCTTCGGCCGCCGCATGCGATGGATCGAAAGCGGCTCGATGCGCGTCATCGATGAAGCCGACCAGGGGTTTGCCCACCAGATCTTCTTCGGAATAGCCCAGCAGATGCTGCGTCGCCTCGTTGCAGCTTTTCACGATGCCATCGGTCGAGGTGACCAGCACCGCATCGCTCAAACTGTTGAGCACGGTATTCAGGTAGTTCTTGGTGATGGTGGTTTCGTTCAGCTTCTGGCGCATGCGTTCCAGCGCAAATTGCAGATCGCCGAGTTCATCTTGACGCAGCACCGCGAGCGGCCGGGTGTAATCGCCTTCGCCGATACGGTCAGCGCTTTTCACCAGAGCCGCGATCGGCCCGGACAGCTGTCGGGCGATGTACCAGGCGCCGAGCAGGCCCAGCAGCACCAAGGGTATCGCTATAACCGCGAAAGCGCCGCGGATCCGCTTGGTCTGCACATCCTGTTTGGTCTCCAGTTCCGTGTTGATGCTGGAAAGCGTTTCCTGCATCTCGGCCCGGCTCATCCATATCTCCAGGCTGCCGATGCGCTGTACGGCTCCGGGCGCGACGCTGGAGCGAATATTGCTTTGCAGGACGTACGGACCGGCGGCGGTGGGCTGGGCGGCAGGATTGCTGCGCGCGTACAGTACGTTATTGTGCGAGTCGAGAACTTCGACCCGCTCGATGTCTGGTTCGTCGAGCAGCCGACCGGCGATCGTGCCGATGGCCGCAATGTTGCCTTCCTTGAGCGCCGTGGTCAGGGAAGAGCTGGTTAGCTTGCTTAAGGAGGCGGCGCGTGCTTCGAGATCGGTTTCCAGTTTCTGTTCCACGGCGACATGGGTCAGCTGGTTGGCATCGGTGGTATTGACCCGATGCTCGTAATAGGCAAACCCGCCCAGCGACAGCACGAGGACCGTGCTGACCGCCAGTGCCAGTAGCAAATAATTGGTTTTCAGGCTTCTTGCCATTGACTGCCAGCCGCTCGGGCGCCTAAAGCATTGATCATACCCGTTCAACCCAAACCCTATAAGGGGCGCGGGTACAATCGGCGCTAAATGGACCCATATCGTGCACGTTGATATCTATTCGGATACGGTTTGCCCGTGGTGTTTTCTCGGAAAGAGGCGCCTGGAACTGGCCATGGCCGCGCGTCCGCAATACGAGGTGCACATAACCTGGCGTCCGTTCGAACTTAATCCCGAGGTGCCGGTCGAGGGGGTGGACTTGCCGACGTTCAACGCCGCCAAGGCCGTCGACGTGGAACGCGCCGCCGAAACGAATGCCGAACTGTTGCGCCTGGGCGAAGCCAGCGGCATCGATTTTCGTTTCGACTTGATCACGCGCGTTCCCAATACAAGACGTTCGCATTTGTTGATTGCGCTCGCGGCGCGCAGCGGGCTGCAGGGGGCGGTCAAGGACCGCATCATGCGGGCGTACTTCGAGGAGGGATGCGACATCGGCGATCCTGATGAACTGGTGCGCTTAGGGGCGGAGGCGGGGTTGGCCGAAGGCGCTGCGCGCAATGCATTGATTCTTCGGATCGGCCAGGACGGCGTCGTCGCGGCAGAGAGGCACGCTCAGGTACTTGGCATCACCGGCGTGCCGACATTCATATTCGATGGGACCTACACCATTTCAGGCGCGCAAGAAGTGCAGATATTTGCCCGAGTGTTCGATCAGGTTGCGGAGTTTGCAGCCGCGAAAGCCGCTTCACAGTGAACCCGGCCGAATTGACCGGGCAGGCGCGCACGCATATCGCCGAGATTGCGGATCCTGCGTGCCTGCTGCACCGAGCAACGGCGGCGCCCTTCTTGAGTTTGCGGCGCGCCGCGTCGGCAGCAGGGATAGATCTGATTCCGCAAAGCAGTTTCCGCGACTTTTCGCGTCAGTTGCTGATATGGAACGGCAAGTTTGCCGGCGAACGGCCGATGCACGATGCCAGCGGCACGCGTCTCGACGGCGCCGCGTTGGCGCCGGCCGAGCGCATCGATGCGATCTTGCTCTGGTCTGCGTTGCCCGGCGCCAGCCGCCACCATTGGGGCACCGATGTGGATTTCATCGACGCTCGCGCGCTCGCGCCTGGCTACCAGGTGAAACTCACACCCGACGAATTTGCCGCGGGCGGTCCCTTCGCGCGATTGGCTGAGTGGTTGGAAGCGCATGCGCCGCGATTCGGTTTCTTTCGCCCTTACCGCGGAGTGCGCTCTGGGGTGCAGCCGGAACCCTGGCATTTCAGTTTCGCGCCAACAGCGGAAACAGCCCGTCGGCAGCTAACGGCCGGGGTCTTGCACAGCGCGATCGCGGCGGCGCCGCTGCTGGGTAAGGAGCTGATTTTGCCGCGCATCGAGGAGCTGCATGCGCGCTACGTGGCGACCGTGGAGATTCCCTAGAAACCTCGAGCCTTAAGCCCAGAGCGACTTTAGGCGATCCAGCATCAGTCCGCGAACCGCGCCGATCTGCGTGTCTTCGGCCGTGAACAGGGGCGGATTTCTGCGCAACATCGGCCAGCGCTCGGTGCGCAATATGCGGCTCAGATATCCCAAGTTGCGCTCGATGGCTTCGAAGTACGGGTTGCGTCCCCCAAACAGGGGCTCGACATACCGATAGGCATGCTCGAACTCGCGCTCGAGTCGCTCCTCCCGGGTTTCGCGTACGAATTCCGGCGTCTGCCGCAGCAGATCCAGGCCTGAGCTGTAGCGGACTTGCAGAGCGCCGTCAGTGCCGG
>JAXDQN010000517.1:0-8691 GCA_034667865.1 Gammaproteobacteria bacterium | reverse complement strand
CGCCAGCACTACGGCAAGAAGCGCGAGATCAAGTTCAGCCTAGGAACCCGAGACCCGCGGGTCGCGAAGCGGAAGCTCCTCCAGGCCGTGAGCACGTGGGATGAGCGTTTCGAAGATGTTCGAAGGTCCGGCATCTCGCATCTGCCGCGTGAGGCGCTTCGAGCGAAGCCGCTTCAAGAACTTCGACGGGCGAACGCCCATCTGTCGCACGATCTCACGGAAATTCAGAGCGTCGATGATGCGTTCATAACGAAATTCTGCTTTACGCTGCTACGCGATAGTCTTTCCGGAGACGCGGTGCACCGAGCGAACCCGGACTTCGGAGGCGAAGCTTACGTAGAGTTGAAGGGCGAAAATCGGCAAGAGAGTCTTCTGGTATTAAGTGGCATGTTGAAGGTCGGCGACCTGGAGGCCATTCGGCCAACACTCGCAATCTATCTTGGGCAACAGGGGTTCAAAGTATCAGTCGATAGCGTTGGCTACCAGCTCTTGGCGTTTCGATTTCTGGAAACGCTCATTCGCGAACTCAAGTTGCTCGATGCCCGTGATGCGGGGAAGCCCATTGACATCGATGCCATAGCGCCGCTGGACAAGACCTTTCGAGGCGACGCCGGCAAGCCGGGCGTTCCCATTCAAGCACTCGTCAACGCATGGGATCGAGCGAATACGCGAAGGCCAAAGACGGTGGCCGAGTACCGATCTGTCGCGGCGAATTTCGAAGAATTCCTTGATAGTCAGTTCAAGGTGAAGCAAGTCATGTATGTCGCGAAGGCACATGTACTCGCGTTCCGCGACCATCTGTTTGCGAGAGACCAGCATTTCAAGACCGTAGAGAAAAAGATCGGCATCCTGAAGACGCTGTTCACGAAAGCGGTCAACGACGATGTCGTCATTGCCAATCCGTGCGATCGTGTAAAGGTCGATGCACCGAAGGTTGCGCCGAATCCTCGTGTACCGTTTTCTCTCGACGATTTACAGAAGATTTTCTCGTCCGAGGTTTACCGCGCGAGCGGCTAGGCTCAAGGGATGCGGTGAACATGCTGCGTTTTGGGTGCCATTGATAGGGCTTTACAGTGGAATGAGACTTGAGGAAATTTGCCAATTACGGGTTCGCGACATCAAACAAGACACCGACCTTGGACTGTATTTCAGTATCAACGATGAGGCCGGGAAATCCGTCAAAACCAGGACTTCGCGACGGAATGTGCCTGTCCACCGGGTTCTCACTCGCATTGGATTTATAGATTTCTTGAAATACGCGAGCGATCAACAGCATGACTGGCTATTTCCAGATCTCAAGAAGGACAAGTACGCAAGACGAAGCTCGGAGTTCAGCAAGAAATGGAATCGTCAGTTACGCAATTGGCTGGCTATGGAGCCGGCGGATCGGTCGCGTTCGTTCCATAGTTTTAGACATTCATTCAAGGACGTTGCGCGTTTGAATGAACTCGGGGAAGAAATCAGTGATCGTTTGACCGGTCACCGCGCCGCCGCGAGCGAAGGGCGCCGATATGGCGGCGCGACGTATCCCATGCGGCCGCTGGTCCGGGCGATGGAGAGATATCGTGTGGAAGGGCTCTCTCTTGCTCACGTGAAATGGAAGTCATACGGGGCTCGGCGGGCCAATCATTGATGGTAAATTTGACTGATGTGGGCGCAAGGCATCACTAAAGTTGGCCCGTCTGATCAATAACACCAAGAACAAGATAGAGAGGGCAATTGGCCGTGCACCACGTGAGACGGCCGTGGACTTTCGTCTATCAATGTGAAGTTATGCAATAGGTTAGAACCAAGATATAAAATTACTACATACCCTCCATCGATGGGGCGGCGCGCACACCGCGCACCGGACTACCCCGCCGTATGGAGAATCACATGTCTACGTTGAATGACGAAATTGGCCGCCGAGAGGAGGCCGCGCTCGATCGCCTAGCGAGACAGGCGGCCGCGAAAATCGTGGCGTTGCAGGCGCGGATTGAAAAGCGAAGGAGAGCAAGTCAAAAACGCGCAGTAGTCGCGGTTGCGCGTCTTCACCGAACAGTTCGGATACATTTCGGAACAGGGCAAACGCATCGCATCATGCGGTTTATCGCCTGGATGCATAACAGTCAGCGCTTCGAATTTGAGCCCTGGTGTTTATCGATGCTCGATCCTAAATTGCAACGTGCTTGCCTGGACTTCCTGGAACATTACACATTAACGAATGCGGAAATCCAAGGAATGTGGCCCGCGGGGCTGACAGATTATCAGGAGGAAACGAGAGTCCTTGACTATGTACCATATTTGGTACATAAGATTGATAATCTTTGGGGGGTCGATTGGTTTCGCTTAAAAAAGTCCACGCGGTTTTCTATCGGTCGGCCCTGAGCACGGAGCCGGTACGCGATTTTCTCCGCGACCTGTCACGCGAGGACCGCCGACTGATCGGCAACGACATTGCCACCGTCGAGTACGGGTGGCCGGTGGGTAAGCCGACTTGTGCGCCGCTCGGCATGGGGCTTTGGGAAGTGCGCAGCAACCTCACCGGCAACCGCATTGCGCGGGTGCTGTTCATCCTGCATCAGGGCCAAATGGTTCTCCTGCATAGCTTCATAAAAAAGACCCAGAAAACGCCGCAGGGCGATTTGGACATCGCCCGTAAACGCATGAAAGAGGTAACACGATGAGCAAGCCACGCAAAATGAAGAATCCTCATATCGGAAGCAGCTTTGATAGCTTCCTGAAGGAGGAGGGCATTTTCGAGAACGTGCAGACGACCGCGATCAAGCGCGTGCTGGCGGCGCAGCTCGAACAGGCCCGCAAAGCCCACAAGCTCACCAAACTTGAAATGGCCCGCCGCATGCGCACCAGCCGCGTACAGCTCGACCGGCTGCTTGATCCTGAAAACGACAGCGTGACGCTGGCGACGTTGCGCCGCGCTGCCGCCGTCGTCGGCCGCGAAGTGCGGCTCGAACTGGTTTAAGACTCTATAGCAACGACCACTCTTGTCACGCACTCGCCTGAGTCCAACGCTGAACCACGTGGGTCCAATATTGAAGCTGATCTTATCTCGAAAAGAATTTGATTCAGGATAAGGTGGAATGCCGAGCCCAATTCTCCCAGATGGCCGACTAGTTCCGCTCCCAATCCCGATATCACACGACAAGTACACATTCGCTGATATCAACATTCCCAATCTCGATGTGAGTCAACTGCTTTTTGACCTCAGGGGTGGTTCTCATACGCTACCACGTTGATCCACCTTGATCCCGATCTCGATCGCGCGCCAGCGTCGCGGCTGCCGGAATGGCGTCCCGCGCTCGGGCAGACCGGCAACGCGCAAAGTCACCTACGCGATATGGGCGTAGGCGTAGCCGACGTATTTGTTTTCTTCGGTTGGTTCCGACAAACAGAATTCAAAGCCGGGACTTTGCGAACGTTCATGGTTGTTTCGGTTGCACTTGGCCATTCAGTGGTAGCGCATAAGGTCGGAGGTAAGAATGCCAGCGCGGAGGCAAACTTGTCGCGAAATCTGGCTGTCGCGGCACTGATGTCTGTAGGCGACAAGCGCAAACGACAATCCTGATTAGCTCAATGCCCGACAGGGCTGGCCTCTGGCTGGCAACCCCCTGGTCCTTTGGGGTCTCCGAGTTCGAAGGTCGCTTGCTGAAAGTCCAGGGTGTAGCCGCAGAAGCCGCCCAGGATGTCTTGGCCCCGGGCGCCTATCCTTTTAGCTTCACTGCCGGGGACATCGGTCACGGCGATGTCCAGCGACGGGAGGGTCATGGTTCGGCCGCCGATTTCTACTGGAACGGCTTTCCAGCTGGCGATTTCCTGCACGGTCGTGCCGCCGACGCTCGTGTTACCGGCCTTGCCACGGTCAAGCCGGGACAACACTTCAGGGTGGCGCGCGGCGAACAGGGCGGAAAGCGAGGAGTCCGTGGCTCCGGTGTCCAGATGCAGCGGCGTGTCAATTCCGCCCAGCCGGGCGGTGACATAGAGGTGGCTGCCGACGGACCGGAGTTCGCCGACATCTTTGACGGGCGAGGTCGATGCAGGTTCTGGCGCAAGGCGTCCATCGCTCGTGAATCGGATTCGTCTTATGGCTCGAAGCACCGGAAATCCAACGATGGATTCGATCTGGTAGCCGCCTGGCGCCTGTAGCTGGGCGTCGTCAATCACCACGAAAACGACGTTCGACAACCTAAAGCCCGCGAATTCCAGGTTGTCGGCGACGCCCAGCGTCACCGGCACGACGTCGCGTGTGGCGCTGTGGATGCTGACGCCATCCAAAAGGTGCACATTGAGCCGCTTTGCGGCTGACATCGACAGAACCGATAGATCGGCCCCGGTGTCCACGATCACCGTCTGCGCTTGGCCGTTGATCAGAGCACCTGCTGTCATCAACCCCACCTTGTCGCGTGACGTGGCGATGGAGATCGGATGGCTGGCGATGATCGCCTGGCGGGGAACGCTGGCCAGAGCCCGGCTGACGGCTTCGTCCTGATCTGCTTCTGTGCGCCGTGGATCGCTGCTTGGCAGTCGCTCGACCCACCTGGCCGAAGCCTTGGCGCCCGCCGCATAGTCGCCCCGAGCGACTGCGACATCAAAGGCTATGGACCATGCTACGGCTTGGCGCACCGGGTCGGCATCGCCGCTGGCGAAGTAGCGCTTGAGATCCCGTTCCGCCGCGGCTTCGTCAAAGCGGGCTTCGTCCAGTCGGGCGTCAACAAGCGCCTTCAACCCCGGGGCTTTGATCCCGGGCTCCGCAGCCCGCAACCCTTGGAGATCGCCAACCTCGGATGCTTTCAGCAGGGCGGTGACATCCCCTGGCGCGACCTGTGCGACGACCGGGCTGGAGGCGCCGAGGGTGACCAAGAGGACGGCAACGGAAGGCCAGGACGCAAGTGTCCTTGGCCTTGTCTGGATATAAGACATGGCGTATCCTTGAGTGGCAAGTATTAATTGCTGTAAAACAGAAAATTATTGTGAACTCAAGACCTGATCCCGTCAAGCTGCGGCGCCTCGCGAGACGCCTCCGCCTGGCCGTCGATGTGAGCGCTGGGGTGTTAGTCATCGTCGCCGCGTTGGCGGTGAGCCTGCCAGCGTCAATGGGGTCGATTACCATTCATTTGCGCGGGGGCGGACTGCCGCGTGCGTGGGCTGCCGGCCTGGAGGTCTTCATCGCTTTGCTTTTGCTGGCCGGGCTGGTCGAGCTTCATCGGATGTTCAATCACGTGGCGCGGGGAGCGGCATTTACGCTGACAGTCACGCGCCATTTCCGGCGCTTCACGCTGCTTCTCACTGTGGCGGCCGCCGGCAATATCGTACTGCCATGGTTGATCGAGCTTTGGCTCGGCTACGCTGCAGGTCGTGACGCGACGCTGTCGCTCAGACTTGACGATGTGTTCCCGCTGTTGTTCGCCGGGCTTTTCTATTTTGTCGCCGAGGCGTTCGATCAGGCGGCCGCGTTTGAGACCGACAGCAAGGCGTTCATTTGACCGATGGCCATTGTTGTACGCCTGGACGTCATGCTGGCCCTGCGCAAGGTTCGCTCAAAGGACCTCGCCGCCCATATCGGTATCACCGAATCCAATCTGTCGTTGCTGAAGTCTGGCCGTGTACGCGGCGTTCGCTTCGAGACTCTGGACAGTATTTGCGAGTATCTCGACTGCGAGCCTGGCGACATACTGGTCCGGGATCGGGGCGCCCAGGTGTAACCGATTCGTCGTGCCACCGGCAGTGACGAGTTGCACTAACTAACTCGGCGTTGCGCGACGTGGTGGGCCGAGTGGCGGAATGGTCGCCGTGAAACTCGGCCGCGTCGCGTGACGCTCGTAATAGGCGGTGAGATGGGGTGCGGCGGCGAAAGCTTCGGCTCCTTCGGGCAATTGTCGGACCCAGTAAAGGATAGGCAGCAGATTGATGTCGGCGAGTGTGAATTGATCGCCGACGAGATGACCGGTCTTGGTGACCGCCTTGTCTAGAATCCCGATCTGCTCGTGCACAGCCGGCACTACCGCTTCGATCGCCCTTCGGTCGGGCTGCCATCGGCGGTTCGCTGGCGCCCGTGGAAATCGCGGCGCCCAAATGTGAAGCACGCCTTACGTTCGCGCGCACTCACGACGTCCGCTGCATCTATTGGCGAGCGGCATTGGTCGGAGGAGGGTGTCGTCGGGTCCTCCGGGAAACCGATGTGAATGGTACACACGGTGGTACACTGTGCCCCAAGGGAAGTCGAGAAAAGCCTAGAAAAGTGAGGCTTTTGAAGCGTGCCTTCGAATCTCACCCTCTCCGCCACAAAAATAGAAAGGCGCCTGCTCTGAGGCGCCTTTTTATTTTTGAAGGGCAGGGTGCGTGGACGAACTTACCAAGTTCGACAACTCGGCGCCTTCGCCGGGTAGGACGACGCGATCGCGTCGGTCCGGAGCGAAGCGGGGGATTCGCGGCGGAGAGCGGCACGATGACGGGACGCGCCATCGAGTTCGTCGTATTAGAGGTCTGTTATTTCACGGTTAGATTAAGAGACATGCCGTGCCTCTTGTGGCCAAGGACCGGGCAATACACTTCGTAGGTGCCAGGTTTCAGGTCCACCTGCAAAGAACCGCTTTCTCCCTTCTTCAACCTTGGTTTAAGTGCTTTCTCGATCCCGTTGCCCTCGATCTCAAAGCCGTGGGTTTCCTTGCCCGTGTTGGTCACCTTAAACGTCGTCGCACCGGCGCTCACCGAGGCGGGCATCTCGATCTTGTATTCCGTGAGCGTCACTTCCACCGAGCCTTTCGTGGAATCGGGCGCGGCCGCCGGCGTTTTCGCGTCGGCAGAACCCTGACTCTCTCCCTGTCCAAACGTGTTACTGAACGCCAGCATCAACCCGAGACTCACGATCCCCACTGCGGGGCTCTTTATCTTTTTCATCTTTGTTTCCTTTGTTTAGTACATCTACCACGTTTAATCAGTGTTACGGGCGGCTCCGACGGGATGAGGAGCCAAGCCGAGCATCTTCCGTAGCACGTCATTTCGATCGACAAAATGATTCTTCAACGCGCCCATCACATGCAGCCCGACGATCGCCATCAAGACGAAGGCGATGATAATATGAATTGGTGGGCAAGCGTCGCGTTTTGACCCGAGAGGTGAACCAAGCCGGGTAGTTTGAGACCGAAGAGCCGCACCGGCTCACCGTATGACGAAGCCCACAACCAACCCGTCACCGGCAGCAAAAAGATGCAGAAGTAGAGAAGGACCTGACTCGCTCGAGCTAGGAGTTTCTCCCACGTTTGAGTCGTAGGGGGCAGGGTGGGAGTGCGCTCGGCAAGCCGCCAGAGCAGCCGAAAAGCCATTAACATCAGGATGGTCAGAGCAAAGGACTTGTGCACGTCAATGACCGAGTAGTAGCGCAATTCTCCGGCGGGCGTGCTTTGGTCAACGCTACCCGCGTAAAGGCCGGCCGTTAACATCCCGAACACCGTGAGTGCGATCGACCAGTGCAGCGCTCGCGTAACCCGTATCCGTGCACCGACAGGCGATGCCGTAGCGGAAGGGAAAGAACCACGTGATGCGGATTCGCTCCATGGGAATGCCCGCTGCCATTAACAGTCGGCGCCAATCGGCCATGACGAACGCGCGCGCGACCGATAGCGGCGCATCATGCTGAACCAATCGATTGAAGCCAAACAAACGCGTGAAGCACTTGATGAAGGCATAGGGCAGGGGATGTCGATGCAGATCGTTGATAAACCACCCCTGTACCGCATGCGCGTCCATCCATCGGATAAAACGAATCACCTCATCGTCCGTCAGATGATGTGCAAATAGAGAGCTGATGATGAAATCAACGCGGCGCTCGGGGTGAAAGTCGAAAATATCGGAGGTTTCAAAGCGAATGGACATGCCGCTGGTCAACTGTTCCGCTGATTGCTTCGACCACGGATTGAGATCGACGCCGACGAGATCGGTGTTTAGCTTTCGCTTACCGGCCCATTTCCATATCCTGCGTAACATGTCGCCGCCGCCGCTGCCGATATCGATAATCGACACCGGCTGCTGCTGCCGGCCTGCGTTCAGCATGCGGCGTAGCCATTGCAGGGTGGGGCGATAGGCCAAAGTGCAGATATTGATGACAGTGAGGTCGCATAAATAAGAGTGGAAGGCGACGGAGCTCAGCGGTTCGGTGTCCATCAATTCGGTCTGCGTGCTGCGTTGACTGAAATCATGCTTCATGCGGACTTCGCCCGTGTGATGGTTGAAATTTCAACGGCTGCTATTACCGGAGTCCTATAAGCGAGTTGGCGCTACTTTTCTCCTGGTTTGCGATTATAGTTGATGCCATGCCTCAGATTGAACATGAATCCTCCGCCGAGGCCAATCCCGAATCCGAGTGGTTTGGGGCGAGGCGTGTCAAGCCGGAGGAAAAAACCCTTCTGGTGCAAAATGTCTTCGCTTCGGTCGCTTGGCGATACGATTTGATGAATGATGTCATGTCCGTGGGGTTGCATCGGTTTTTCAAGAATCGCCTGGTCGCGCTGATAAACCCGAAGGCGGGACAGGATATTCTCGACGTTGCCGGTGGAACCGGCGATGTCGCGCTGCGTTGTGCCAGACGTACACACAGCGAGGCCAGAATTGTCGTTTGCGATCTCAATCCCGCCATGCTCGAAGCCGGGCGCGCAAAGATGACCGGCGAGAAGGGAGTTTCCGGCATTGAATGGATGA
>JAXDQN010000516.1:0-4151 GCA_034667865.1 Gammaproteobacteria bacterium | reverse complement strand
ACGCATGTCAAGTCGGTGGAAGAACCGAAGCTGCCGGAACTGGACGATGAGTTCTGCAAGGCCTTCGGCGTTACTGAAGGCGGGTTACCGAAGCTGCGCGAGGATGTGGCGGCGAACATGCGGCGCGAACTCGAGCAAAATATTCGCGGGCGCAATAAGTCGTCCGTGATGGATAAGTTCTATCAGGCCAATCCGATCGAATTGCCCAATGTGCTGGTCGAGGGTCAGATCCGCGACATGCAAATGGAAGCGATGCGGCGCAGCGGCGCCAAGGACGCGGCGCAGGCACCGCCGCGCGAGCCATTGGTCGAGCCCGCCAAACGCCGGGTGGCGCTTGGACTATTGTTGAATGACATTATTCGCAAGAACAACCTGGTGGCGGACCGCGAACGGGTCAATCAGCGGCTGGATGAGCTGGTGGGCGCCTATGGCGATGCGGCAACGATGAAGCGGGCGTATTTACAAAACGCCGACGCAATGCGGCAAGTGGAGAGCCTGGCCTTGGAAGACCAGGTGGTGGACTGGATTCTGGCGCACGCCAAAGTCCACGAAGCGGCCTCGAGCTTCAAGGAATTAATGAACTTCGAGGCTTGATCCTGCGCAAGTCCCTTGAAATGATGTTATGAAGTCCTCACAGAGGCCATACCGGCAGTTGATGTAATAAGAAGGCAGCTACTCATGACGACGCGCGCATTGAATCTGGTTCCGATGGTGGTCGAGCAAACTGCGCGCGGCGAGCGGGCGTACGACATCTATTCGCGGCTGCTGAAGGACCGCGTGATCTTCATCGTCGGCCAGGTCGAGGACTATATGGCCAACCTGGTGGTGGCCCAGCTGCTGTTCCTGGAGTCGGAGAACCCCGGCGCCGACATCAACCTATACATCAATTCCCCGGGCGGCTCGGTGAGTGCGGGGCTGGCTATTTACGACACCATGCAATTCATCAAATCGGACGTCAGCACCATGTGCGTCGGCCTGGCGGCCTCGATGGGGGCGGTGTTGCTGGCGGGCGGGGCCCCGGGCAAGCGCTATTCGCTGCCGAACTCGAAGATCATGATTCACCAGCCCTCGGCCGGTTTCCAGGGCCAGGCCTCGGACATCGATATCCATGCCCGGGATGTGATGGAAACCAAGACCCGGCTTAACGCAATCCTGGCCAAGCACACCGGCCAGACCGTGGAACGCGTCAAACTGGACAGCGACCGGGATAACTTTATGACCGCGGAACAGGCCCGGTCGTACGGTTTGGTAGATTCCATGCTCGAAAAGCGTGGCGAGCTACCCAACAAGGGCTGAATGAGGCTATTTTCCCCGCGGTACCCCGTCACAGCCCTCAGGTCCGCATCTTTGCGCCGGGTCGGCCGGGTGCTATATAGTCAGAACTGTAGCTGTTCCGCCGAGCGTTTGAGGCTGGGCGGTGCGGCCCACTTGAGGACAGCATGAGCGAAGATTCGCGCGGCAAACATGATGACGGCAAGCTGTTGTACTGCTCTTTCTGTGGAAAGAGCCAACACGAGGTTCGGAAGCTCATCGCCGGCCCGAGCGTGTTCGTCTGTGACGAATGCGTCGAGCTCTGCAACGATATAATCCGGGAAGAGCTCGAAGAGCGCGCCGAGCGCACTCGCGATAAGCTGCCTAAGCCTCAGGAAATCAAGAAGGTTTTAGACGAATACGTCATCGGCCAGGAACGCGCGAAGCGGGTCCTGTCGGTCGCGGTCTACAACCATTACAAGCGACTCCAGACCCGCGGCGCAGAGGGCGTGCGCTCCCGCGATGAAGTCGAACTCGCCAAGAGCAACATCCTTCTGATCGGGCCCACGGGCTCCGGCAAGACCTTGCTGGCTGAGACGCTGGCGCGCCTGCTGAATGTGCCGTTCACCATCGCGGATGCCACCACGCTGACCGAAGCGGGCTACGTCGGCGAGGATGTGGAAAACATCATTCAGAAGTTGCTGCAGAAATGCGACTACGACGTCGAGAAGGCGCAAACCGGCATCGTCTACATCGATGAAATCGATAAGATTTCGCGAAAGTCCGACAACCCTTCGATTACCAGAGACGTCTCGGGCGAAGGTGTGCAACAGGCGCTGCTCAAGCTGATCGAAGGCACCATAGCCTCGGTGCCGCCGCAGGGCGGGCGCAAGCATCCGCAGCAGGAATTCCTGCAAGTGGACACCACCAACATCTTGTTCATCTGCGGCGGTGCGTTCGCGGGACTCGAGAAGATCATCATGAATCGCACGCACAAGAGCGGCATCGGTTTCGTCGCCGAAGTGCGTGAACACAACGCACGGCCGCACGGCAACGATGTGTTCCATGACACAGAACCCGAGGATTTGATCAAGTACGGTCTGATTCCAGAGTTCGTCGGCCGCTTGCCGGTGGTCGCGACGATGGAGGAATTGGACGAAGATGCGCTGATTTCGATTTTGATGCAGCCGAAGAACGCGCTGACCAAGCAGTATCGCAAGCTGTTCGACATGGAAGGCGTAGAGCTGGATTTCCGCGAGGATGCGTTGCGTTCGGTGGCGCGTAAGGCGATGCAGCGCAAGACGGGTGCTCGGGGCCTGCGCACGATTCTAGAGAACGTGCTGCTGGACACGATGTACGACTTGCCGTCGTTGCGTAATGTGCAGAAGGTCGTGGTCGACGAACAGGTGATCGAAGGCCACAATAAACCTTATATAGTCCACCGGACTGAGGAAACTCGTTTGGTGGCACCAGTTGAGGAACAGCGTCGGCCTACAGGCTCGGACCATCTCTGAGCGGAGCTTGAAACTCAATGTAGGCGGCCGCATGTACCTCGGGCGATGTTGATCGTACGTGCCACAACCATAAGGCCAGCCTAGTGAGTGATGAACCCATTGCCGATGTTCCCGAAGTAGTGCCTGCCCAAATCGGCATGCCGGTGCTGCCGCTGCGCGATGTGGTGGTGTACCCCCACATGGTGATTCCGCTGTTCGTCGGCCGCGAAAAGTCCATCGTGGCGCTGGACCTGGCCATGAAGGCCGACAAGCGCATCCTGCTGGTCGCGCAGAAACAAGCCGATGTCGATGACCCCACCCCCGCGGATCTGTACCGGGTGGGTACCGTTGCGACCATCCTGCAGCTTCTGAAGTTGCCGGACGGCACCGTCAAGGTGCTGGTCGAGGGCGTGGATCGCGCCAGCATCGACAAGCTGTGGGAAGGGGAGTTCTTTTCAGCCCAGGTCACGGCGCTGCCGGACCAGGAGCGCTACGAAGAACGCGAAATGGATGTGCTGACCCGCTCGGTCATCACCCAGTTCGAGCAATATGTAAAATTGAATAAGAAGGTGCCCCCCGAGATTCTGACCTCGCTGGCCGGCATCGAACAGGCCGGGCGCCTGGCGGACACCGTGGCCGCCCACATGTCCTTGAAGCTCTCCGAGAAGCAGAAGGTTCTGGAGATCCCGGACGTGCGCAAGCGCCTCGAGCACATGCTCGCCGTCATCGAGGGCGAGATGGACGTACTGCAGATCGAGAAGCGCATCCGCGGCCGCGTCAAGCAGCAAATGGAAAAGAGCCAGCGCGAGTATTACTTGAATGAGCAGATGAAGGCCATTCAGAAGGAACTCGGCGAACTCGACGATGCGCCGAATGAGATCGGCGAATTGGAAAAGCGCATCAAAGCCGCGGGCATGCCGAAAGAGGCCCGCGAGAAAGCCAACTCCGAACTCGCCAAGCTGAAATTGATGTCGCCCATGTCGGCGGAAGCCACCGTGGTGCGCAACTACGTCGACTGGCTGGTGAAGTCGCCGTGGAAGAAGCGCAGCAAGGTGCACTTGGACATTGCGGCTGCGGAGAAAGTGCTCGAGGCCGATCACTACGGGCTGGAAAAGGTCAAAGAGCGCATCGTCGAATACCTGGCCGTGCAGCAGCGCGTGAAGAACCTGCGCGGCCCGATTCTGTGCCTGGTCGGCCCTCCGGGCGTCGGCAAGACCTCATTGGGGCAGAGCATCGCGCGTTCCACGAATCGCAAGTTCGTGCGCATGTCGTTGGGCGGTGTGCGCGACGAAGCGGAAATCCGCGGCCATCGCCGCACCTACATCGGCTCCATGCCCGGCAAGATCATTCAGAACCTGGCCAAGTGCGGCGTACGCAATCCGCTCTACCTGCTGGATGAAATCGACA
>JAXDQN010000515.1:0-4023 GCA_034667865.1 Gammaproteobacteria bacterium | reverse complement strand
AGATGAGCGTGAGTCTGCATGGTGTTTAGTCGGTGAGCGCGAAAGCTAAGCCAAAAGCCTCCACCGTGATTCGGGCAATGGAGACGATCGAGCGGGCGAGTCGGTGGCGGCCGCTGGCAATATTCTTTGATGAATTCCAAGAGATCGTCGAGAATTTGGATGCGCGTGAGTCGCGGCACTTGCTGGGAGTGCTGCGGGCTGAAATCCAGCGCCAAACACAAGTAGCGTATCTATTCGCAGGGAGTGCGCGCGGTTCGATGCTGGAGTTGTTTACGGCTGAGGGCAGTCATTTTTATCAGTCGGCAACTATTTTGGAGGTTGGGCCAATCCCTCAGGCTGACATGGCCGAGTTCCTGAAGGCGCAGTTCGCGCGCGGCCATCGCCAGCTTTCCGCCGGCACGTTGCAACAGGTGTTTGCGTTGGCGGGCGACTCGCCCAATGATCAACAGCAATTGGCCTATCACCTGTGGACGCAATCGACGCCGGGGTTTGTGGGCCCCAAGGAGTTGAAGAGGGCGTTTGCTGCGCTGTTGGCTGAGGTTAGCCGTCGGGGCGAAGTGATTTTGGAATCTGCCACGCCGGCGCAGCGTCGCATGCTGTTTGCCGTTGCGGTCCGGGAAAATGAGGCGGTGTCGACTGACTCCTTCATGCGTTTCGCAGGATTTAAGCATAACAGTGGGGTGAATGCGGCTCTGCGTCCGTATCTTCAGGGCAACCATGCCATCTTCGAGAAGCTGGGTAGCCGCGTTCGCTACCGGGAGCGCTTCATGCGCTTATGGATGGTGTTGCAGTTGATCAATATTCCCAGCCTGTTCCCTGCAGGGCAGCCTGTTCTCGCGAGCAGCGAGCAGGGTTTGTTGCTGCCGTTTTTGTCGAAAGACTGATGGTGCAAGGGGAGATGGCAATCCCCTTGACGCCGATCACAATACCCCCGCCGCGCAATGGCATACTGACTGCCAGCTCATGCCAGCAGTACCCACAATTTGACCGTCGAGCCGCACAAGCTGGGCCTGGTGCTGACGGGCGGCGGCGCACGATCGGCCTACCAAGTGGGCGTTTTGAAGGGCCTGACGGACCTTCTGCGTCGAGGCTCGGCTTGCCCCTTTCCCATCATCACCGGCACCTCGGCGGGTGCGGTCAGTGCCATTGCGCTGGCCTCCGATGCAGCGCATTTCAGACGTTCGGTGTTTGCCATCGAAAACGTCTGGCGCGAGTTCCGCGTGCATCATGTGTTCAAGGCTGATGCCCTGAGCATGTTCAAATCCGGCCTGCACTGGCTGCTGGCATTCATGACCGGCGGATGGCTGGTACGACCCCCGCATTCGCTGTTCGACAACACGCCGCTGTGGGAGCTGCTCAAAATCAAGCTGAACTTCGACGGCATTCCTCGCAGTCTGTACAAACAGCATTTGCGGGCGATCGGCATCTGCTCCACCTGCTACGGGGATGCGGATTCGGTCACTTTCTATGCCGGCTCTTCCGAAGTTGTGCCCTGGGCGCGAGTGGCGCGCAAGGGCGCGCGCGCATCGCTCACCCTGGATCATCTGATGGCGAGCCTCGCCATCCCGTTCTTGTTTCGGCCGGTATGGCTGCATGACGCCTACTTTGGCGACGGCGCGATGCGTCAGACCTCGCCCTTGAGTCCGGCCATCCACCTGGGAGCGACGCGTCTATTTATTGTCGGGGTGAATGACCCGTCGCCTACCGGCGCCACACCGAAGACGGCGCCGATCGAACCGACCTTCGGTCAAATGTTCGGCTTCATGCTGGATTCGTTGTTCATGGACCAGCTGCACGCGGATCTGGAACGCATCAAGCGCTACAACGAAACCTCGGGGACTTCGGGCCTGCGGAACATCGAATCGTTGGTCATGACGCCCACCCAGGATGTGAATGAGATTGCGCGCCGTCACGCGCGCGAATTGCCGCGTGCGCTGCGGGCGCTGCTGCGCACATTGGGTGCGAACACCTCGGCCAGCAGCATGCTTCTGAGCTATCTGCTGTTCGAACGCGGCTTCACGCGCGAGCTGATTGCCTTGGGATATGCCGACACGCAGGCGCGGGCCGGGGAGATTCGCGAGTTCCTGATGCTGGAACAGGCGCCGCGCTATCGCTCAGCGCGCGCTTAGCTCTTCGCGCTCAAGTTTTTTTGCAAGGTATCGTGACGCGTCAGGACCTGCGGGTGGGTCTTGCGAAAATGTTCGGCCAGTTTCTCCGCGATATACACCGAACGATGCTGGCCGCCGGTGCAGCCGACCGCAATCGTCAGATAGCTGCGGTTGGCCTGCGAGAATTCCGCCACGCGGCGTTCGAGGAACGCAGTCAGGTCGGCAATCATCACGCCGACCGCCGGAAAACCAGTGAGATAGTCGATGACTGCGGCATCGCGGCCATTTAAGGGCCGCAGCGCATGCTCCCAATACGGATTCGGCAGGCTGCGCACGTCGAACACGAAATCGGCATCGCCCGGTATGCCGTGCTTGAAGCCGAAGGATTCGAACATCAGCGACAGCCGTCCCTCGCGGCGCCGGTCGATGCGCTCGCGGATCATCTCGCGCAGCGCATGCACCCCCATGTTCGAGGTGTCGATGACGAAATCCGCCGCCGCAATGATGGGCTCGAGCAGTTGCCGTTCCGAGGCGATGGCTTCGCGCAGGCTGATTTGATCCCTCACCAAGGGGTGTTTGCGGCGGGTTTCAGCGTAGCGCTTCAGCAACACCTCGTCGGCGGCATGCAGGTACAGGACATCGCAGATAATGCCGCTGCGTCTCAGTTCATCGACCAGCACCGGAATGGTTTCGATTTCATTGGGACGGTTGCGGGCATCCAGCCCGACCGCGGTACGCGGATAGGTGTCACCCATGCCGCGTACCGTGTGCGAGATGAAGGGCTTGAGCAATGCCGCCGGAATGTTATCGACACAGTAAAAGTCCAGGTCCTCCAGCATATGGAGGGCTACGCTTTTGCCGGAACCGGATAAGCCGCTGACTATGATCAGCCGCATTTATTTTTACAACGAGGCACGCGCCCTTATGGCCTCTACCGCGTGGTGATCCGAGGCCTTTTCCTTGTGCTTTTTGACGCAGCGGTCGAGTTTGTCCGTCAGCGCGTCGATGGATGCGTACATATTGGATTCAGTCGCATCGGCATAGATCTTGTTGCCGCTCAACATGACCGTGGCTTCCGCCTTGTGGCGCGATTTCTCCACCGTGAGGACGCAGTGCACGTCGATCAATTGTTCGAAATGCCGCGAGATGCGTTCGAATTTCTTCAGGACATACGCGCGCATTGAATCTGTAATTTCCACATGATGACCACTGAGATCGAGCTGCATGGGCTTCCTCCTACTCTTTGGTTAACTGTTAAGACGCGCGGGCCGCGGCTCGCTTCCGTTCATTCGACGGAGCGATCTGCATGCCCTCGCGGTACTTGGCAACGGTGCGCCGGGCGACCGGTATGCCTTCCTGAGACAGAATCTCCGCCAGCTTGCTGTCGCTGCACGGGTTGTCCGGATTCTCCTGTGAAATGAGTTTTTTGATCTTGGCGCGGATGGCAATCGAGGACATCTCGGTGCCGTCCGCCGCCGCGACGTGACTGGAAAAGAAATAGCGAAATTCGAACACGCCGCGCGGCGTGTGCATGTATTTGGCGGTGGTGACCCTCGAGATGGTGGACTCGTGCATTTCCACCGCCTCGGCGACGTCCTTGAGAATCAGCGGCTCCATGGCCTCTTCGCCGATCTCGAAGAAGCTGGTCTGGCGCTGCACGATGCAGCGCGCCACTTTGATCAGAGTCTCATTGCGAATTTCCAGGCTGCGCATCAGCCAGCGCGCTTCCTGCAATTGCGTTCGTAGCATGGCGTGGTCGGGCGCGCGCGATATGAGATTCGCGTAGCTTTGATTGACGCGAACCCGTGGCACGGTGGCCTGGTTGATCTCGACGATCCAGCCGTGATCGGTGCGCCTCACGAACACATCGGGAATCACGTACTCGGCCTGCGCGGGGTTGACGGCGGCCCCCGGG
>JAXDQN010000514.1:0-2672 GCA_034667865.1 Gammaproteobacteria bacterium | reverse complement strand
CACCGGGTAGCCAATTTTCGGCTTGAATTTTGCCAGTTTTGCCTGCGCCTTTTGCTTGGTCTCGGGCGACATCCAATCCAGGGTGTCGATGTCGGCCTTGTACGCCGCCAACAGGTTCTTGATCAAGGCATCCGCGCGTTCCTTGGCGTCAGGCGGAAAATACTGCTTCACGTACAGCTTACCCAAGCCTTCGCCGATGGTGCCTTCCAGCAAGTTCAATCCGCGTTTCCAGCGCGCCTGGTTTTCGGGTATGCCCTGCAGCACGGTTCCGGAGAACGCAAACTGCTCATCGACGAAGGCTTTGCTGAGGTAGGGCGCCGAGCCGCTCAACACCTGCCAGCGAAAGTAGGATTTCCACGTCGGCAGCGGCGTCTGCTGCGCCAGTTTGGCAAAGGCGGTGAGGTAACTCGGCTGGCCGACGATGACATAGTCGGTCTTGGCTGCCACTCCGGCACCGGACAGGTACGCCTGCCAGTCGTATCCCGGCGCCAAATTGCCGAGCTTGGCGATCTCCACTTTGTTGTAACCCTTGATCGGATCGCGGGTCTCGACTCGAGTCCACTGAATCTTCGCGAGCTTGGTTTCCAGAGCCAGGATGGCGGCCGCTTCGGCTGCGGCATTCTTGTCGCCCGCCAGGGTGAGCATCTTTTCCACGTGCTTGCCGTAGGCCGTGCGAGCTTGTTTCATCTTGTCGTCGTTCAACAAGTAATAGTCGCGATCCGGCATGCTCAACCCGCTCTGCTGAAGGTCGAACACATAGCGGGTCGGATCTTTGTTATCCAGATGCACCGCCGGGGCGTACGGAGTAGCCGCGCCGATTTGCACCAGATGCGCGATCAAGGCAGGAATCTCTTTGGGGCTTTTGATGGCGTCGATCTTGGCGAACTCGGCATCCAAGGGATGCAAGCCGAGAGTTTCGAGTCGCGCCTCATCCATGAAGCTCGCGTACAGGTCGGCAATTTTCTGCTGATCAGGATCGCTGGAGTCGACGGATTTCAGCAGTCCCTCGACAATGCTTTTCAATTGGACCTGTGAACTGTCGTACAACTGATCGAAGGAGTCGTAGGAGCCTTTATCGGCCGGTATTTCCGTCGCGGCCAACCATTTGCCGTTGACGTGCTTATAGAAATCATCCTGCGCGCGCACGCTGTCGTCGATGTATTGCATCTCCACGCCTGAGACCAGCGCGGGCGCCGCCGGCGCGGTGGATTGCGGCTCGGGCGCCTTGGCACAGCCGGCCAGGGCCGACAGGAATGCAAAGCTCAGCAGAAATTTTCCCTTCATGAAGACTCCATTTTTTAGTTTCGATAGCGTCAGTATTCTTCAGTTACGCGGTAGCACTTCGGTCTGCAGCCAATTGCGTATTTCCAGCATCCGCAGCGTCTCGGAGCGCATTGCCGGCCCGAGGCCGTGTTTCCAGAGCATGCTCGCGTCCGCCGGATTTGACTGCAACACCCGCAGTTCGTTCGCAAAATCCTGCAGCGCGTGGATGTCGCGGAACATGCCTTCGGTGACAAAGGCTTCGCCGTAGCGCTCGGCCGCCGCCGCAATATCCGCGTAGTCGTATTCAGGATGGTATTGGACCCCCCAAAACGTGCCGCGGCCATGCTGGAACACCGCCGCTTGCAGCCCGAAGTCATTCACCGCCAAGGTGGTGGCGCCGGGCGGCAGAGCCGTAATCTCGTCCTTGTGCACGGTCGGCGCCTCGAAGGCTGCCGGCTTGCCTTGGAACAAGGGATGCGCGCGGCCGGCCTCGGTGAGCAGAATGCGGCGCGCGAAGCCGAATTCCCGGCCCCGCGTGTTGGCGCGTACTTCGCCGCCGGCGGCAGTGACGGCCACTTGCAGACCCCAACAACTGCCGAAGAAGGGCACGCCGGCGGCGAACACCGCCTTGGCGAGTTCGATCTGCCGCGTTACTGGCGCGCCGCCGTTGTAGATATTGAGTGCCGAGCCGGTCATGGTCACCCCGCCGTAGTCCGCGAGCGCAACCCCGGCGGGAAACTGCGGCTCGGCGTCGGCTGCGAGCACGATGTCGATTTGCAACGCAGGGTCGATACGGCGCAAAACTCGCGCATAGCCGCTGCCGGAGTCGTAGCCGAGCGCGGCGACCTGGCGCGCGCGTACCTCGGCCACATTGCCGTCGATCACCAGAATTCTCGCGGTGCTCACGGGTCGGCTCACTTTGCGCCGATCACGGACTCGATGTTGCCTTCGACGGCGGCGCGGAAAATGTGTTCCAGTTGGGCGGCGTTTACCGGCACCGGGTTGCCGCCGGCGGACGGGTCAACCGCCGCCTCGCTGCCGATGATGCCGGCCTTGTCGATGCTGACGCCGATGGCGGCGAGCGAATGCGGAATGCCCAGATCGCTGCGCAGCTTCAGCACCCAGGACAGAAATCCGTCGTAACTGTGCGCGGGTAGGTTCAAGGCGCGCGCGATGATCTGCGACTTCTCGTCGATGAAGCGGCGGTTGTAAGTCATCACGTACGGAAGAATGATGGCGTTGGTCAAGCCGTGATGCGTGTTGAACCACGAGCCCACCGGATGCGCGATGGCATGCACGCCGCCCAAGCCCTTTTGGAAGGCGGTGGCGCCCATGGAGGCGGCGGCGAGCATTTGCGCGCGCGCCTCGATGTCCTTGCCATTCTGGCAGGCGCGCGGCAGGAATTGCTG
>JAXDQN010000513.1:0-2500 GCA_034667865.1 Gammaproteobacteria bacterium | reverse complement strand
GACGTCGATCACCGCTAGGGCGAAGTCTTCGCCCGCCAGTGCCGCTTGGGCTGATTCCGCGCTGCTGACTCGGTGAACGGAATAGTTGGCCGCTTCCAGGCCTCGCTTAATGGCGTCGGCGACAATGTCGTCGTCCTCAACGACTAGCAACCGCATAAGCCATCCCGGGGTATCGACATGGCTACCCTTATACTAGGGATCGCCGACGGCCTGACTGCTGGAGAGGTCGGGATCATCGCGGTCGGCGCCGAAACTGCTGCGTCGCGGCGGCACCAATACGCGTACCTTGGCTTCATAGGCTTTGGCAAAAGTCTCGGTGAACAAGTGCGGGAATCCGTCCGCGGGCCTCTGCGCCAGTCCGGCAAACAATTCGGCGTACAGATCCCAGTACTTGGCCTTGCCCTGTCCGCCGAACACGCCGCGTTTGCCGGCCTTTTCGAAGCGCTCTTCTAGTTCTTTTGGATCAACTCGGCTCAGGAATTCCTCGAAGGCGGCGCGAGTCGCCACCAAGGTGGCGGAGTTCTGCGCTTTCAGCTCACGAAAATTATGGCGAATCGCCTCCATGGAACCCGCTCGCACGGACAGCGTGTTCAGAAGTCGCACCAGCGCCTCGTCGACGCCGCGCGAGAAATTCAGCGGCGATTCCGCCGCGTCCGCGGGCGGCGGCTGCATTCTGAACTTATTGCGAAATTCATTGCGGCCCTGGTTGAGGTCCATCAATCCCAGCACCGATTCACGCAGCAATTGTCCCGCCAGCTGCAGCACGGCGCCCCGCGCTTCGGAAGTGATCGAGCGCGGTTCGATGCCGGCACCACGACAGAATGCGGCCAAGCCGATGTCGAAGTCGCCTTCGTACAGCGCGGGTGGCGGCGCCTTGGGGAACTGCGGTGCCGATGCGCTGCCGACCGAGGCATCGAGCCTCGGTGTCTCGAGCCTCGGTGTCTCGAACTTCGGCGGCTCGACCTTCAAGGGGCGGGTCATCATGTGCCAGGGTGTGCCCGGCGAATCGTCATCGAGCACCGACTGGCCGTAGGCATCGCGCGGGCGCACCCCGGAATCGGCATCGGGCACCAGATCGCTGGCCTCGAGCAGTTCACTCAAGTCGAGATCCGCGCCCAAATCATTGGCGGTCGATTTGCGTACCGCGGAGCTGTGCGCTTCGCCATCGTAGGCGATGATGGCGCTCTCATCGGGCGGGAAGTCGTTGGTCTTGTCTATGCTGACGAGAAGTTCATATTCGCCCAGGCGGATATAGTCGCCATCCCGCAGCGAATAGTCGTGATACTTGCCCAACGGCACCTGGGCGCCGTTGACATACGTGCCATTGGAACTGGTATCGACCAGTACATAGCTGCCGGCCCGAAAATCCACACGTGCGTGTTTGCCCGAGAGGTAACGCTCGGGGTCGGGTAGAATCCACTCATTGTCGGTGGAGCGACCGATGGTGCCGCCATGCACACCAAAGACTTTGGAGGCTTTCGATCCTAAACGAGTTGAGTGTTCGCTGACGACGCGTAAGCGCAGGGCCATTGTTCATTCCCTCCGGCGGGTCGCAAGGTTTGCGCTAAGTGCCCGTATAATATGGTGAAATACTAGCAATGGTTGGAGCCCTCTAAATGGCTGCGAGTCACATTTTCAAAGTTCTGTTCGTCAATCAGGGCAAGGTTTACGAAATCTATGCCCGCAAGGTGAGTCACGGCAGCCTGTTTGGCTTCATCGAGGTCGAGGAACTGGTCTTCGGGGAGCGCTCATCCGTGGTAGTGGATCCGTCCGAGGAGAAGATAAAGGCCGAATTCAATGAAGTAAAGCGGACTTACCTGCCCATGCACTCCGTGTTGCGCATCGATGAAGTCAAGAAGCAGGGTGTCAGCAAGGTGGTTGCATTGGAGGGCTCCAATGTATCCCAGTTTCCGGTGCCCATTTACACGCCCAGCGGCGACAGCAACGCCCGCAAGTAGGGCTGATTTCTGTAGAATAGAGCATGTTTAGCCTTTTCGGCGCGCCGGCGCTGTCGCAATTTCGGCTCGACGGTCTGCTGCGCTCGCTTCGATCGCAAGATTCTCGGGTCACCACGCTGTCCTCCCGCTGGATGCATTTCATTGATGCAGTGCAGCCGCTCGGCCCCGGCGAGCTTCGCCTGCTGGAGAGACTCCTCACCTACGGTGCCCGCGATAGTGCACCGAACGGCGACACGCCCCGCAGCGGCCACCGTGTACTGGTCACGCCGCGCGTAGGTACCGAGTCCCCCTGGTCGAGCAAAGCCACCGACATCGTGCATGTCTGTGGCTTGGATCACGTCGCCCGCGTCGAACGCGGCTGCATGTATTTCATGGAATCCTCGAGTGTGTTGAGCGCCGGCGACTTGCAAAAGCTGGCCGCCTATCTGCACGATCGGATGACCGAGTCGATCTGGATCGATACCGCCGAACCCACGCAACTGTTTCACGCCGGACCCGCCCGGCCGCTGCGCCGCGTCGATGTACGTCAGCGCGGCTCCGAA
>JAXDQN010000512.1:0-6822 GCA_034667865.1 Gammaproteobacteria bacterium | reverse complement strand
AAGCAATTCGTACCCTTCGTGAAACCGGTGTTGATCGGCTCGACGGTGCGTTTTCCCAACAGCGACAATATTCGCCATCAGGTGTATTCATTTTCGGCCGCCAAAAAATTCGAGTTGCCGCTGTATGCCGGCACCGAAGCGGCCGCGGTGGTGTTCGACAAAGCCGGCGTGGTGGTCTTGGGGTGCAACATCCATGACTGGATGATCGGCTATATCTACGTCTCCGATACGCCGTACTTCGCCAAAACCGACGCCGGTGGCAAAGCGATGCTTGCGGAACTGCCGCCCGGCGATTACACCGTGCGCGTCTGGCATCCCGGTCTTGAAGTCAGCGAAGAATCCACCAAACGCATCGCCAACATAGCCGCTGGCGCTGCGGCCAGCGTCGAGTATCAGCTTAGTCTTAAACCCGTCGTTCGCGTGCCGCGGGTATCGGGCGCCGCAGCGCCGGCTTACCCGTAAAGGCAGCGCCTAGGAAAACGCCTGAATACCGGTTTGTGCCCTACCGAGAATCAGGGCGTGTATGTCATGAGTACCTTCATAGGTATTGACCACTTCCAGATTGACGACATGGCGAATCACGCCAAATTCGTCCGAAATGCCGTTACCTCCCAACATGTCGCGGGCGGTGCGCGCCACATCCAGCGCCTTGCCGCAGGAGTTGCGCTTCATGATGGAGGTGATTTCCACGGAGGCGGTGCCCTCGTCCTTCATGCGCCCGAGTCGCAGGCAGCCTTGCAGCCCCAAGGTAATTTCCACCTGCATATCGACCAATTTTTTCTGGATGAGTTGGTTGGCCGCCAATGGTCGGCCAAACTGCTTGCGATCAAGCACATATTGGCGCGCGGTGTGCCAGCAACTTTCCGCGGCGCCGAGCGCTCCCCAGGAAATGCCGTAGCGCGCCGAGTCGAGACAGGTAAACGGTCCCTTGAGTCCCATGACGTCGGGCAGCAGGTTCTCCTGCGGCACGAATACATCGTCCATCAGAATTTGTCCTGTGACCGAGGCGCGCAGACCCACCTTGCCGTGTAAGGCAGGGGTGTCCAGGCCTTTCCAACCCTTCTCGAGAATAAAGCCGCGGATGACGTCGTCATCGGTCTTGGCCCACACCACGAAAACATCGGCGATGGGGCTGTTGGTGATCCAGGTCTTTGCGCCCGACAGGCGAAACCCGCCCGGCGCCGATCGGGCGCGCGTGATCATGCTGCCGGGGTCGGAGCCATGATCCGGTTCAGTGAGACCGAAGCAGCCGATGGAATCGCCGCGCGCAAGAGGCGGCAGGTATTTTTGCTTTTGCGCTTCGCTGCCGAATTTGAAAATGGGCAGCATCACCAACGAGGATTGCACGCTCATCATCGAGCGATAACCTGAATCAACCCGCTCGACCTCGCGCGCGATCAGGCCATAGCTGACATAATTCAAACCACCGCCGCCGTAGTTCTCCGAAATAGTCGCGCCCAACAAGCCGACGCCGCCCATTTCCTTGAATATGCCCGGATCGGTCTTTTCATGGCGAAAGGCCTCGAGCACCCGCGGCGCCAACTGCCCTTGCGCGTAATCCCGCGCGGCGTCGCGAATCATTTTTTCTTCGTCCGACAGTTGCGCATCCAGCAACAACGGATCATCCCAATGAAAACTCGCTCGTGCCATGCTGCTAGGATCGCATATTACGGATGTCGGTGCATTCCTACAGCGATCCCATCTGCCCGGCGGAGGGACGCTCAGGTGTGCGCCGACATAGGAAAATTGGTGTCTGGTCTATTCTAAACGGGCTGATTGCCATCATCGATTCAACCTCCGAGGAGATGTTGCATGTCAAACACCGAGCAAAATTCAGGCACCCGTAACCCGAAGCAAGAGGACCAGCAGAAACAGGGTCAAGGCTCGGGCAGCGGCCAACAGAATCAAGGCGGCCGCGAAGGCTCCGGGCAACAAACCGGCGGCGGCGCCAAGAAACCCGACATGGACCGCGACCGCAAGGACATGGAGCGCGACCGCAAGGAAGGCTCCAAATCATAGTCCGATAGGGTTCAATTTCAACACGAGCTGGCAGGAGCGCCAGCTCGTTTTTGCGGTATTTCAGGGCGGTGATTGTGGCGCTCGACTCAGAAAAAAAACCAAAACGTCGAATTACCGCCGTTAGATTGCTGGTCGCCGGCGCAATTGGCGCGCTGCTGTACTTTGCTCACGTCGCCTTCGTGCCCGTCGCACTCGCATTGCTGCTTTCCCTGGTTCTCTCGAGCCCGGTGGAGGCGCTTCGTAAATGGCGCATCCCACGTAGCGTCAGCGCCGCCGTCTTGCTGTTTGCCATCTTGGGTTCGCTGGCGGGACTGGCCAATATGTTTTCCGAACCGGCGCAGCAATGGTTCGCCGCCGCTCCACATACATTTCGACTGATCGAAAAAAAGATCCGTCCATTCGCGGTAGTCATGGCGCGAATCGGCGAACTGCGCGCGGCGGCCGACAATATAGGCTCTCCACCTGGAGCGCATCCGGCTCAAGCAGCGGCGCCTGCGCCGAGCCCGCCGCAAGAGAGTGCGCCCGCCCTGTTGTTCGATGCGACCCGCGGTGCGCTTCTTTCCTGCGTAACGGTGGTCATTCTGACCTTGTTCTTGCTATCCGGTGGGCCGCCCATGTTGGCCAGAATGACTGCCGCATTCGCCAGCGATCTGAAATCTGCACACATACTCACCTGCATTGAAAAAGTTCGCAGTGAAGTCGGCCGCTTTTACGTGACCACCGCCCTGATCAATGTGGGACTCGGCCTCGCAACGGCGTTGGCCATGCAGTTATGCGGCATGCCCAACCCCTTGTTGTGGGGAATCGTAGCGGCGGTTCTAAACTTCATTCCTTATGCGGGCCCGACCGCGACACTGCTGGTACTCCTGGCAGTGGCCATCATCTCCTTCGATGCGCCCGGCCGCATCATCGCCGTAGGCGCCAGTTTCCTGGGTCTGGCAACGCTCGAAGGTCAGTTCATCCAGCCGCTGCTGGTCGGGCGACGCTTGGATCTGAATCCCATGTTGGTGTTCTTAGCGCTGTGGTTCGGCGGCCTTTTCTGGGGCGTAGCCGGCATCATCCTGGCGACCCCTGCCTTGGTCGCACTAAAGGTAGTGGCGGCGTACTCCAGCGGTGGAGAAGCACTATTGAGTTTTTTGAGCCCACATTCCAATTTAGAAGACGATCAGGTCGACCTGCAACCGTTGCGCCGCCCCGTCGCCAACGACCTGTAGCGGTACTGTACAATCGCGCGCCAAACAACATTTCGATCCGAACTGTCCCTGAATGACCACACTGTTGAACCCGACACACGATGCGCATGCGCGCAGCTGGCTGGCCTCCGCCAACACTGCCGGTGCTGACTTCCCCATCCAGAACCTGCCCTTCGCAGTGTTTCGGCGCAATGATGCGGAAAGTTTTCGCGGCGGAGTAGCCATCGGCGACGCCATCATCGATCTGGCCGCGCTTGAGAAGATGGGACTGTTCAAAACGCAGGCCGCCGAAGCTTTGCGCGCCGCGGCACAGCCTTGCTTGAACGCGCTGATGCAAATGGGACCCGCGGCCTGCTCCGCATTGCGGCGCGCTTTGTTTGAGGCGCTGTTGCAAGGCTCCAAGCAGCAGGCCGTGGTCACGCAGTGCCTGGTTCCGCAGCGCGAGGCGCGCTTCGCTGTGCCCGCGAACATTGGCGACTACACCGACTTTTTTATTTCCATCCATCATGCAACCGCCGTCGGCCGCTTGTTCAGGCCCGATAATCCATTGATGCCGAACTACAAGTGGGTGCCCATCGGATACCACGGCCGCAGTTCATCGATCGGAGTGTCCGGACAATGTTTCCGGCGCCCGCGCGGACAGCGTTTTCCTGCGGGCGCCACGGCGCCCTCGGTCGGACCCAGTCAGCGGCTGGACTATGAGCTGGAAATGGGCATGTTCATCGGCGGCGGCAATACCCTCGGCGAGCCGATTCCCATGGCCGATGCGGAAAATCATATTTTTGGACTGTGTCTGCTCAACGATTGGTCGGCGCGCGACATCCAGGCCTGGGAGTATCAACCGCTAGGTCCTTTTCTGGCGAAAAGTTTTGCCACGAGCATTTCGCCGTGGGTGGTCACGCTCGAGGCGCTCGCACCGTTCCGCCTTCCCTTCACGCGGCCGCCGGAGGATCCGGCGCCGCTGCCCTACCTCGACTCGCAAGCCAACCGCGAACACGGCGCCTTCGACATTCGGCTCGAGGTATTGCTGGAAACCGCGCGCATGCGCGAGGCGGGAAGCCCCGCGCAGCGTCTCTCCGAAACCAACTTGCGCCACTCCTACTGGACCTTGCCGCAGCTGGTCGCACATCACACCGTGAATGGCTGCAATCTGCGCGCCGGCGACTTGTTCGGCAGCGGCACGCAATCGGGCCCCACGCCCGCGGAAGCCGGTTCGTTGCTGGAACTGAGCGCCGGCGGGGCCAAGCCGCTGGCGGTAGGCCTCACGGAGAAGCGAACCTTTCTGGAGGATGGCGACACCGTGATTTTCCGGGGTCGCTGCGAACGTCCCGGCGCCGCATCCATCGGTTTCGGCGAACTTCGTGGCAGCGTACTGCCCGCCTAACATCAGGATTTTTCTAAATCTCAATTTGCCTGGCAATCTCAATCACATTTTCGGCTGCCAGGTTGAATCGATCGACCACCTTGACCGAGTTGCGATAGAGAAATGCGAATAGCACCAAACGCCAACCACGCAGGCTGGCGTTTTTGTCTTTGCGCACCACCAGATCGCGGGTGCCGATGAACATCGCCTTGTCGAAATCGATGGCCTGCGAGAAGCCCTGTGCCCGCGTCAGCGCGCGCCGCAAGTCGGGAATCTCCAGGAAACCGAACCGAGCGACCACATGCCATAACCCTTCGCCCACGGTGTCGACGACCATGCAGTTGAGGCCGGAGACTCGCGGGATATTTTCGAACCTGACGCTGAGTGCAATCGCATGCCGCGGCAGCACGCCGACGAAATGCGCATGGTCCATGATGAGACGCGATACTTTCTGGGTGGAGCGGGTCAGGAACACGGTCGTGCCCTCGACGCGAGGTATCGCGCCATTTTTCAGTTTGGACAAGAATTGATCCGCCGCGCTGGGCGCCTGCATCAGGGTGGCGCGGATCGCTTCGACGCCTGCGCGCCAGGTAATCATGACGATGAACAGCAAAGCGGCAAAGGTCAGCGGCAGCCATCCGCCTTCGGCGATTTTCATCAAGTTGGCAAGAAAGAAACTGGCATCGACCACAATGAAAATTCCGGCCACTCCCATCGCCGCCGCCAATGGCCATCGCCACAGGTCGCGCATGGCCCGATACAACAGGATCGTGGTCAGCAACATGGTGGTCGAAACGGCGGTGCCGTAGGCGCCCGCGAGGCGATCGGAACTGCCGAAACCAATCGTGGTCGCGATGGTGGCGATCATCAACAGCCAATTGACCACCGGGACATAAATCTGTCCGTAGATCCGATCGGAAGTTTGGCGAATGGCCACGCCCGGCAGCCAGCCCAGTTGCATGGCCTGTCGCGTCATGGAAAAAGAGCCGGTGATGATGGCCTGACTGGCGATGATGGTGGCGAGGGTGGCAAGCACCACCAGCGGATAAATCGACCAGGTTGGGGCGATCAAAAAGAACGGATTGCCGCTCACCGTTCCTCGGTCCAGTAAAAATGCCGTCTGGCCCGCATAACTCAACAGCAATGCCGGCAGCACCACCAGGTACCACGAGCGGCGAATCGGACTCTTGCCGAAATGCCCCATGTCGGCATAAAGGGCCTCGCCGCCGGTGATGCATAGGAACACGCCGCCCAACACCAAAAAGCCGGAGCGGCCCGTGGCCAGCATGAACCGCACCGCGCAGCGCGGGTCGATGGCCGCCAACACGGCCGGATGCCGTGCAATCGACATCGTGCCCAGCAGCGCAATGACCAAGAACCACAACATCATGATGGGTCCGAAGGCGCGGCCGATTTTTTCAGTACCGAATTTCTGCGCGGCAAACAGACACAGCAGGATGATGACGGCAATCGGCATGACGAAAGGTTTCAACGACTGGGTCACGACGTTGACGCCTTCCAACGCGCTCAACACCGAGATCGCAGGTGTGATCACGCCGTCGCCATAGATAAGCGCCGCCCCCAGCAATCCCATGCCGGTGAGCATTCTGAAGCCCGGCGTAAAACCATTGGCCCCGATCAAGGACATCAGCGCCAGAATTCCACCCTCGCCGCGATTGTCGGCGCGCAGCACGAACAAGCAGTACTTGATGGAGACGGTGATGATCAGCGTCCAAAAAACCAGGGACAAAACGCCCAACGCAGTTTGGTGCGTAAACTGCCCGCCCATGGCTTGCACCACCGTTTGCAGGGTGTACAGCGGGCTGGTGCCGAGATCGCCGAACACCACCCCCAGGGCACCAAAAACCGCCAGGCCTCGCTGCGGTGAAGTATGCAAAGAAGTGTCATTCATTCAAGAATTTCCCATTAAAACCAATGTATTGCGCGGGTAGGCGGGGTCCGACAATTGGCACTGCGCAGGGCTGCTGACGCAACCTTAAGCTCAGGGCTACCCTTCACCTAGGTTATTCCCACAGGGAAATGCCAGGAGGAAAAAGATATGCGCGCCACAATTGTCGCGGCTTTGATTGCAATGACCATACCCGTGTTGTTCGCCGGAACGGCGCTGGGCGGAGAAGGCGTACAGGTAAGAATTACCAATGACGGTACCGAGGATATTGTGGTCACCGTTTATGACATGAATACCAGCCCGGAGCGAGTGCTGCTGGAGAACGCGCACATCAACGG
>JAXDQN010000511.1:0-11462 GCA_034667865.1 Gammaproteobacteria bacterium | reverse complement strand
GAACAGTCAGAATTTTGCTAGCATGGCATTCATGCAATTCCAAGCACTCATGTGCGCGGCCCTGGTCACGGCGCTCGGTGCAGAGCACGCGGCACTGGCTGACGACGCCCCCGCGCCGCCGCCCGTTCAAGGGATTTGGAAGGCTGCAGTGCCGCCGACGGCGATGAAAGGCGAGTTCGACAACAACGACCCATTGGGTGTGGCGGCGGGCGCAAAAATCACCGCCGACTGTTCGCTGAATTGGATCGATCCTGACGATGGCCGGCGTTATTGTTTTGCCAGCGGTACCTCGCTGGAGTTTTTTCTCGACCGGCCACGGTTCCATCTGCAGCAGGCGCGTGCCGGCTGGCGCAAGTTAACGGCGGCGCCTGCACGCTAATTCATTTATCGCCGCGGACCGCGAACGCCTGCTGCACGATGCCTTGGTACCACTCCCCCGCCTGCACATCTTCCTCGGCCGGACTTGAAGCCGCCTGACGCTCCATCGGCAACGGCTCGATGCCGCTCGCTGTTGCGCTAAATCGGCCATGGATGGACAGAGCGGTGTCGCTGCTCAACGAGCTGTAGCAGACGCTGTCGAGCACGGCTGCCGCAGGCTCATGCCCCGCCAGCGACGCCGTGATCGAGGCCGCGCATTGCATGGCCTGTGAGCAGGCAGCGGAGGCCGATTTGGGCATTGGATCGGCGATACAGGAATCGCCGATGACATAAGCGTGCTGCGCCAGGGTGGATTCAAAGGTCAGTGGCTTGACCGGACACCACCCATGATCGGATGCCAACCCGGCCTGCACCGCCAGCATCGCAGGCGCCTGCGGTGGAATGATGTTGGCGATATCGGCTCGCTGCTCGCCTACGCCGCTCACCACCAACATCCGTGACGGATCGACGCGCTCGACGGCGCCGCCATCCACCACCGAAATCCATTCGATCATGCCCGGATACAACCGAGCCCAAGCATCGGAAAATTCCTGCTGCCGCGGAAAGTGATTGTTGCCATCGAAGATCAGAATTTTGCAGCGCGGCTTGGCGCGCCTCAGGTATCCCGCAATGAGGCTGGCACGCTCGAAGGGTCCCGGCGGACAGCGCATCGGACCCGCGGGCACGCTGATCGCAACCACACCTCCGTCGCGCAGCGCGCGCAGCTGCTTCGCGAGAATTTCCGTCTGCGCGCCGGCTTGCCAGGCGTGCGGCATGCGCAGCGCCGCCGCCTCCGTGTAGCCTTCGGGCCTGCCCCACAGCAAGCGTATGACGCTCGCGAGCACCACTCGATCGTATGCAAGCTCGCCGCCTGCGCCCAACCGCGCGCGCCGAGCACGGGTGTCAATGGACGTCACTCGATCTCGTACATAGGTCACGCCGTCACGCACCAAGCCGCGCCGCGTCACGCGAAGGGACTGCAAGTCGCGCTGTCCCACCAGCGCGCCGTTGCTCATGGGACACGTAGTATAGATCTCATCCGGGTCCACCAGCGTCACCCGCAGGGCCGGGTTCAAACGCCGCAAGCGCAGCGTGCAGGCGCTGCCGGCGAAACCGCCGCCCACGATCAGCACCTTGGCACGGGAGGCCCGTTGCGCCTCGGCAGCGGACCACCACGGCAGCATTGCGCCGCCGCCCGCACTCGCCGTCAGCCGCAAAAAAGCCCGCCGCTTCATTCCCACTGCAATTCCTCGTACACGCGAATCACATTGTGGGCATGCGCCGAATTCCACAGCTGCCAGTGAGGCTGCTCCTCGAGTCCGACATGTTCGATGGCATCCTGGACCGCTTTGCCCTCGGCCAGTTCCGTCGTTACACCATCGACCAGTGCCTGCAAATATCGGCGTTCGGGCGCCAGCGCCTGCGCGAGGTCTTTAGCCACCGGACCGTGTCCCGGCACCGCGCGCGACACTTTCATGGCGGCCAATTGATCGATTGCTGCGAGCCAGCCTCGCGCGCTCCCATCAAGAGCCGGCACGCGCTCGCGAAACAGCAAGTCGCCGGTCCAGAGTGTTGCGCTGCGCTCATCGAACACGGTGAGATCGCAATCGGTGTGTGCCTTGGGCCAGGCACGCAGGCGCAGTCGCCGCCGGCCCAGGTCGAGCACCACCTCCTGCTGTACCAATCGATCCGGCCCGATGATCTGATCGGCGCCGGCCGGCGACTGCAGATCGGCGCCGTACTGGCTGACAAAGAATTGCCGGCTGTTTGCGACCGCCTCGGCCAGTGCCGCATGGCCCACATAACTCGGATGATCGGCGCGGAATGCACTGTTGCCGAGCAGATGGTCGACGTGCACGTGCGTGTTGATGACGTAGCAAATCGGCAGCGCGGTGTGCAGCCGCAGCGTGGCGCGCAACCGCTGTCCCGTGCTCACCGAACCGCCCGTGTCGATCACGGCGACGCAGCTACTCCCTACGATGAAGCCTATGTTGGCGATGTCATCGTGGCCGGGAGCATCGAGCGCCAGGTGACTGCCCTGGTGCATGAACACGCCGGGGGCCAATTGCACCAAGTTGAAATCACCGGCAACGCAAATCTCGACCATGAGACTGCAGAGCAACAGCAATAAAATCTTCACGCGGTCAGTGCAATTGCGCGTGTTCCGTGACCGAGCTGCCGTCCCAGCTTGCGGTGAAGTGCGCCTTGGTTTCAGAATCCAACGCATCGACGTTTACCGGCGCCGACAACGCCTGCGCCGCGGTGATGCGCAGCGACGGATTTTCGCTCAAGGATATCCCCGTGTCGGCATCCAGAAGTACGCCGCTGCCAGTACTGATGCGGATGTGCGAGATATAGTGCGCGGGAATCGGATCACCGCTCTTCGGGTCGATTTGAAAGCCAGAATTGTTCGGATGACGGATGCTGGCCTGAATCGACCTGGCGTCGGCGGTGGGCCGCAAGCGTACCTCGCCCAGCTTGCCGCCGGCGGTGTTTGCGGACGGCGCCGAACAGCCGCCGGCCGCCTTCACCCAGCCGCTGCGCATCTCCAATCCGCCGTCTGCCATTTCGGCGATGGCCCTCACCGAGGTAAACCGATCGATGCGCACCCGCATGTCGATTTCGGTGAGCGGCGTGGCGCCGAAATCGAAAGTCGCCACCAGGGGCGAGGGATTGTTGTCGATGAACACCCGCACCCGTTTGATGCGGCGCTGCGCATCGTCAGCGAAGCGCAGTGTCAGAGGAGTCGCCGCGGGGTCCGGCGTGTTGGCCGGCGCCTCCACGCTCATCAGCTTTTCGTCGACGAAGCCCATCGGTTTGTCGCCGTAATAGCGGGCGCGCAATGCTTCCCACGCGCTGCTCGAGGGTTCCTGCGCCTCGCCCGCGGCGATCGCAAAGCCGCTGATCAGCAACCCGAAGCAAACAAGTGTGATGCGGCGCATAAAGGCTCCTTGGGTGCCTCAAGTGTGCCACAAATACGGAAAAAATCGGCGATGCATCGTCGCACCGCCGATCAGGTCAAAAACCCAAACACAAAAATCACCCTCAGAAGAACAGAATGCCGCCGATGGCCACGTCTTTCTCACTGGCCGAGTTGGACGTAGTGTTGATTTGGTCACTTCCCCAGGCCTGGGACTTGGAGTCGATGAACTCGCCCACCAGCGTGATGCTCTTGGTCAGGCTGTAGTACACCCCTGCCACTGCAGACGCATTGCGCTTCACCAAGGTATTGCCTACTTGGATTTCGCCGTCGGCAAGCTTCAGATCGGATTCGCCGTAGCTCAGGCCGAACTTGAACTTGTTCCACTTGTAGGTCGCCTGAACATAGCCACCGTCCGATTTGCGCTTCTGACCCGCGGCATCGGTCGCGAGAATAAAGAAGCCGGTAGTGCCGATACCCTTACCGGTGTAGCCATACAACACCGCCTCGAAGCCTGCGATATCGAGTTTGACGCCGCCGTCGACGCCGGAACCGTTGAAGCTGGCGCTGGTACCCGGCAAGACCGAACTGGTGTCCTGACGCAGTTTCTGCGTAATCGCATCGACGAACACTTTGCCGCTGAGGCCATCGCTCTTCGGATCACCGAACGCGTAGCTGCCGCCGATCTGAATCTGCGGCGAGCTGTGCGAGGTGTAAGCGCCCGACGACAGCGGTTGAAACACACCCACCGACCCACTGAACCCATTGTAGGTCGAGGTGGTATAGGTGATCTGTGGTTGCCAATCGGTGTAGATGTAGCCGATGCCGATGCGTCCCAAGCTGGTGTTGCTCGGCGCAGCCGTATTGGTGCCGGCCGTGCCTACGCCCAACAAGGTCATGTCATCGAGAATGGCGTCCTTGCCGAACAAGCCAATATCGCGGCCCATTTTAACGGTGCCCCAACTCACATCGCCGAACGTGAAATAGGCTTGGCGCGCATCGATGCCGGGAGACGCCAAGGCGGTTGGCTGACCTGCCCCGTTGACGCCTGCGGCCGCTGAGCTGTTGATGCCAGGATAGAAACCGATGGTTACATCGATGTCCAAGTCGGCTTGGCGCGTGGTTGCGCTGAACACCAAGGCAGCAGGCAGTAAGCCGTTGCGCACGGCGCCTGAATGGTCGCCGGTGCAAGCCAGGCCGCCGGTCACTGTGGTTGTCGAGCCCGGATCCGTGGTCGGATGGTCGCACTGTGATGCGACGTAAAATGCATTCACATTGCCTGAGAAATCTATTTTCCAGTCGCCCGCATTGACGTCAATGCCGGCGATCGCCTGCGTGATTGGAACCATGCAAACTGCGCCTACGGCGACGCTCAGCTTGGTGCGCTTCTTCATGAACAACTCCCTCCGTTACCAGTTCTTTCTTGGGGCCCTTTACTGCAGTTGCGGCCGCGCCATAGCGACGGCTTAACCCTGGTTTTCTTACTGCAAGAGGCGTACCAATGGTGCAACCCGCAATAAACAGCCATTTTCTGCGATGGCGGGCGCACGGCTGTCACGTTAGAGGATCAGATTTGTCGCACTCTGTATTGGTTTAGATACAGACTCAGCTGATTGCGGCGGGCGAGCAACAACGTCCAACTTGCTTCATTTTTGAAGCACAAACTGTGGCGGATCAGTAACACCCGCACTGCGCGTGTTCGCGCCAAGCCTCCAGACACCCCGCAAGTAACTGATTGCACGAAAAATCCCCGTTTTGGTGCTCGCTGGCACGCTAGCTGCTTGTATGGGTATTTGATTCCGTTGACCGACAACGAGGAGCTTTGATGAAGACTAAAGCGGCTGTTGCATGGGAAGCCAATAAACCCTTGAGCATCGAGGAAGTCGATCTGGCTCCCCCGAAAGCCGGCGAAGTTCTTGTGCGCATCGTCGCAACCGGCGTTTGTCACACCGATGCGTTCACGCTATCCGGCGCGGATCCTGAAGGACTATTTCCCGTCATCATGGGACATGAGGGCGGCGGCATCGTCGAGGAGATTGGGCCCGGCGTCACCAGCGTGAAGCCCGGCGATCATGTGATCCCTCTGTATACCCCGGAATGCGGCACCTGCGAGTACTGCCTCTCGGGGAAAACCAATCTGTGCCAGCGCATCCGCATAACCCAGGGCAAAGGTTTGATGCCGGACGGAACCTCGCGATTTTCTTTCAAGGGCAAGCCGATTTTGCACTACATGGGAACCAGCACGTTTTCCAATTACACCGTATTGCCGGAAATCTCAGTCGCCAAGATCAATCCGAAGGCGCCGCTGGAAAAAGTCTGCCTGCTCGGCTGCGGCATCACGACGGGCATCGGCGCAGTGCTCAATACCGCCAAGGTGACTCCAGGCTCGACCGTCGCCGTGTTCGGATTGGGCGGCATCGGCTTGTCGGTGGTGCAAGGCGCAGTGATGGCGAAAGCATCGCGCATCATTGCGGTCGACTTGAATCCCAGCAAATGGACCATGGCCAAAGCGTTGGGCGCCACCGACTATGTGAATCCCAAGGACTATGACAAACCCGTGCAGCAGGTCATCGTCGACCTCACCAATGGCGGCGTGGATTATTCGTTCGAGTGCATCGGCAATGTCCACGTGATGCGCTCGGCGCTCGAGTGTTGCCATAAGGGCTGGGGCGAATCGGTTATCATCGGCGTGGCGGGCGCGGGTCAGGAAATTTCGACTCGCCCGTTCCAACTCGTCACGGGGCGGGTGTGGCGCGGCTCAGCCTTTGGCGGCGTCAAGGGCCGCTCGCAACTACCCGGTTATGTAGATCGATTTCTCGCCGGCGAGATCAAGATCGACGAGATGATCAGCGAAGTATTGCCGCTGGAAAAGATCAATGAAGCATTTGAGCTGATGCACGAGGGAAAGGTGATCCGCTCGGTGATCCAGTATTGATTGATTGTTAGAGATGCCGTGTTAGCGGCTGTAGAAAACCATTGGGAGGAAGAGTCATGGCAGTTTCAATTCATCCGTCGGTCGACAACGGTGTCAAGCAGGGATCGAAGGACTTCGCTGGAGGAACCTTGACCTGCAAGTGCACGGACAAGCCCGTGAAGGTTGCGATCGGTGCTCAAACCGCGCACAACCACGCGTGCGGCTGCACCAAGTGTTGGAAGCCGAAGGGTGCGACATTCTCCGTGGTCGCAGTCGTCTCCAAAGACAAGGTCAAGGTCTTGCAGAACGGCGACAAGCTCGCCATCGTCGATCCGTCGGCGACCATTCAGCGTCACGCCTGCAAGGTTTGCGGTGTGCACCTGTACGGCCGCATCGAGAACACCAAGCACGCCTTCTACGGGCTGGATTTCGTGCACACGGAACTGTCGAATGAAGCGGGTTGGTCGGCGCCTGGCTTTGCGGCGTTCGTTTCGTCCATCATCGAATCCGGCTACGATCCGGCCGGCATGGGCGCGGTGCGCAGCCGTCTGAAAGAGCTGGGCTTGGAGCCGTACGATTGCTTGAACCCGCCGCTGATGGATGCTCTGGCCACGCATGCCGCGAAACTGTCGGGCGTTCTGAAAGCCTGAAGTCTCGAGTTGCGATCAAACAGCGCCGGCCCCGAAACGGGCCGGCGCTTTTTTTCGCCGCAGGCTACTGTTCGAGAACGATGTTGTGTTTATGAATCTTGCGATACAGCGTGTTGCGGCTGATTCCGAGCGCCTGCGCCGTGCGGCTGATGTTCCAATGCATCCGCTCCAGCTCGCGCAATAGAGCGGCGCATTCCGCGTCGCGCAAGGCCGCAGACGGCAACGCGGGCGTGGCTTGAGGCGCCTCCGAATGCCCCGGCATCACTTGCGCGGGCGGCGCCACCCGTGCATCGGTGTGCAGGATTTCCTGCGGCAGATTCGATAAGCGGATGATGCCCTCGCGGCACAAGGCCGACGAGGTCCGCAACGCATTGCGCAGCTGCCGGATATTTCCCGGCCAGGTGTAGTCCAGCAGCTTTTGGAAAGCGTCTTCCGCAATTTCAATCGATTCCTGCCCGGCATTTTCTTCCCGCAGCAGGGTACGAATCAGATCCGCTTTGTCAGCTCGATCCCGCAGCAATGGCAGCTGCAGGGTAATGCCGTTGAGGCGGTAGTACAGATCCTCGCGGAAATCGCCGCTCTCGATCATCTTGCAAATATCGCGATGGGTCGCGCTGATCACGTGCAGATTGACCGGAATGGGTTGGTCGCTGCCCAAGGGCACGATCTCGCGTTCCTCGATCACACGCAACAGCCTGGTTTGCAACATCAACGGCATGTCGCCGATTTCATCGAGGAACAACGTGCCGCCGTTGGACTGCAGGATCTTGCCGACTCGTCCCTCTTTCACGGCGCCCGTGAAGGCGCCGCGCGTATAGCCAAATAATTCGCTTTCTATCAGGCTTTCCGGGATGGCCGCGCAGTTCACGGTGACCATCGGCTTGTCGTACCACAGGCCGCTGTAGTGCAGTGCTTTCGCAAATGCTTCTTTGCCCGTGCCGGTGGCGCCTTTGAGCAGAATTGGCACTTGCTTCGCGAACAATTGCCTGCCGACGGTGAGATTCTTGCGCATCTGCGGGTCTTCGCCCACATGGTGTTGTCCGCGGCCGCTCTGCCGCGGGTCGTCCTGCTCGACGCGCGGCTCTGGCGCACCCAGCTTGAAGGCGCGTGATGAACCCTGCAGCGGCCCGCGCGCCAGCGCGAAGAAGCGCCGGCCGTGCGCCAGGTCGCGCACCGGCCAAATAGTGCTCGGCTCGAATTGCGCGCGCCGCTCCAACGTGCCGAAATCGAATTGGAAAAACTTTTCGATCGACTCGCCTACCAGGGACGTTCGCGTCGAGCAGCCGAGCTGCAGCAAGGCGCTCTCATTCACCGCCAGGATCCTGCCCTCGCCATCCATCGCCACCAAGGCCTCGTGCAGCAGTCCAACGAACTCCGGACGGCTGTGGAAGCGCAGGATCCACGACTGGCTGTACTCGTTCAAGAAGTTCCAGCGCGAAATCAGATGCGTCGACATCATGACCAACGCCATGGTGTGGCGCTGAATCAGCCGACTGTCGCTGGAGTTTGCGGTGGATGCATCCAGCACCGCCAAAATGTTGCCATGCGCATCGAGGATGGGTGCGCCTGAACAGGACAAAGAAACGTTGTAGCCGCGGTAGTGTTCCTCGCGGTGCACGGTCACTGGACCGGCTTCGGCGAGGCAGGTGCCGATACCGTTGGTGCCCTCGTGCCGCTCATCCCATAAGGAGCCCAGCGATAAACCGGCCTGGCGAAATTCACGCTGCAGGGTAGGATCGCTGATGGTGGTCAGCACCACGCCTTGGGTGTCCGACAAGATGACGGCGAAACCCGATCCCGCGATTTGCTCGTAGAGACTTTCCATCTCGGCCCGCGCCACAGGCAGCAGCTCGCCCATGCGCTGCTGCAGCTCCTTCAGAGCGTGCGAACTGAGGACGGATGCCTGCCGCGGTGCCGCAGGTTCGATGTGGTATTCCTGCAAACACCGATACCACGAGCGGGTCACATGCGGCTCAATGCCTGCCGGTTGCAACCCATTTTGCACCACATGAAGCACACGCGAAGCGTGCCTCGTGGCGAGATTCATATTTGCCATGACTCCCCCCGGTGTTGGCGCTAATTCCTTAGCTTAGGCAGAGCTACCCGCCGCATGTTGCCGCGGCGGTGTGCCTGCTCTTCGTGCCCCAGTCGTCCGCTACAGGCTGATCCTTTTAGCATTATGCTGCAATCTGCACCGCAGCAAAACCCCTGTAGTTCCGACGCGACATTACGGGGCCGGTGTCGGGTCCCCAAATTTGTAGGCAGGGTCGCCGGTGTATTTGGACCGAACAAAAGCGAGTATTTTCCAAAGATCATCCGAGTTCTTGAAAATCGCACCAAAGGGGGGCATCGGTCCCACCACATTTTCGTGGCCCTTGCGCATGTAGCCGGCCTTCTGCAGTTCATCTGTGCCGAGGGTGACCAGCCTGAACAAAGTGTCGTCATCGCCCCCATACACCCAGGTGTCGTTCGTCAACGGCGGGCACATGCCTCCGCCGCCATTGCCGCCATGGCAACCGCTGCACGAGTATTGCAACAGAAACTTGCCGCCCTGGGCCGTGATGTCCTCCTGCGTGTCCTTGTACGGATTTTTCAAGGAGCCCTTCGGGGCTTTTGCGACCAGGTCAACCGGAGAGATCTTGGTGTAGTCGACAGTCCCACCGGGCGCCGCCGCGCCAGCCGCCGCAGGCGCGGCCGCCGTTGCCGGCGCAGCGGCGCCCGACGCATCACCGGCCCACACCTTCTGCAAAACGCACAGGCCCAAGGCGCCTGCCAAAACTGCCACCGCTCCGATCACCAATACGCCTCTACTCACTGCCATTCTCCTGTCGATGTTTGATTCAACTTGACTTCGAGCTGGCCCCGGCAGCCTCCAGCACTTTGACCACGGCCTCGCTGTTGTTCGCTTGCGCGATACTCAGAGCGGTGCGGCCGTCTTCGCTGTGCGCGTTCAAATCCGCTCCGGATTTCAGCAACAACGTCGCAACCGTGGAACGATTGCCCGCTGCTGCGATCATCAAAGCAGTCACGCCACCTGGGTTGGCGGCATTGACCTTTGCGCCGTGTTCGATCAGGGAGCCTGCGAGTTCGCTCGAGCCGGCGATCGACGCCAGCATCAGCGGCGTGTAGCCACCCTTCGCCACCGGCGCATTGACGTCGGCTCCCGCCGCCAACAGCGCCATCGCGGCCTTGATCTTCGCATTCTGCGCAGCAATCGCCAGCGACGTTAGGCCATCCGCATCGGTGCTATCCAACTTCGCGCCGTGCTTGACCAACAGGTTGACCAGCGCGGTATTGTCGCCCCACGCGGCCCACATCAGCGGCGTCCAACTATTGCGGTCAGCATAATTCGCGTCGCCCTTGTGATCCAACAGCGCAGTCGCGACAGGTACGAAACCAAAGCGGATGGCCGCAATGAGCGGCGTGTAACCCTCGCCGTCCTGCGAATTCACGTGCGCACCATGCGCCATCAGATATGTCACGCGATCGATATCATTGGCCACGATGGCGTTGTTCAATTCATCATCCGGATTGGCGCCATCGGCCAGCCATTTCTTCAACTCCGCCATGCGCGCGGCTTTCAGTTTGGCGGTAACGGCTGCCGACTGCACTTCTGGTTTCGGCGTCTTATAGGCTCCATGAGACGGCAGATCTCCCGACACGGTGCATGCATCGCATTTCACCAGCGGCACACCGTAGTCGACGAGAATCTTTTTGATGCCCGCGGCATTCTGTGCAATCGCCTGTTCGATCGCTGCTTTGATCTCCGGCCTGCCGCGCGGCACCGCGAGCGTCATGTCGAATTCCAACGGCACTTCGTCTTCCAGCATGTTGACCGGTTGAATGATCAACGGCGCATGCACCACGTCTTTGTAGTAGCCGGCCATCGGGCCCCATACAGCGGCGATGTCCAGCGTGCCGTCGATGACTTGCTGTACCTGGTACGACGGCTGATTGTTTGCATCCAAATCGCCGTTGTGACTCAAGTAGTGGATGACGGTGTTGTCGATGACATGATGTTCGGACAGCGCAGTGCGCATGGCGGACACTTGGAACACCCCGACGCGCAGCACCCGCAGAGGCGGATCGTCCAGCGTCTTGATGTTGATGTGCTTGTCGTTGCGGTATGCCAAGACGAAAGTGGAGCGATACAGCGGCGCCAGCACCGTGGCGCCTTCGGTGTCCGAGGCCATGTCCATCCACAGATCGCAATTGCCCTCGCTCAATGTGGTGCGCATCAGGCCGCGTTCGATCGATGGCCGCCAGTAGTATTGGACGCCGGTGCCCAGCGTTTGCCCAATGAGCTGAGCGATCTTGTTCTCGAAGCCCTCGCCCTTGATGTTGGTGAGCGGCATGTTGCCGGGATCGGCGCATACGGTGAGCGATTTGAGTTCGCCGCCAAACGCGATGCTTGCGACGAAGCAGCACGCCAGCGCGGCGGGAATTCGGACCTGACTGAGTGTTTTGTTGATCATTGCATACCCCCGAAGCAATGCTCTCACAGAGGCGCCGCTCGGTATGAAGTATTGGAGGAATGTCTGCTGAAAAGGTTTCATCTGCG
>JAXDQN010000510.1:0-5235 GCA_034667865.1 Gammaproteobacteria bacterium | reverse complement strand
GCTTGCCTACGCGGTGGGGGCCTGGCTCACCCACCAGTATGGGTTGCCCATCCTCAACGCCTACTACTTGTTGGTGAGCGTGCCCTTTCTATGGGTGGTGGGGCAATTCGCTGCGTGGATTCCGGCGCGAAGGGCGGCGGCTGTCCCGCCCTCTGAAGCGACTCGCAGCGTGTGAAAACGCCGTGCCCTCGCGGTCGAAGGCACGGCTGTTGCTCCAGCTAGTCGCTCCAGGAATACCCGTGGGTCTCGGCCGTGGGTTTGCTGCTGCTCCATGTGTATCCCTGGGTGCTGGCCGCGGGTTTGCTGCTGCTCCAGGTGTAACCGTGAGTGCTGGCCGCGGGTTTGCTGCTGCTCCAGGTGTAACCGTGGGTGCTGGCCGTGGGTTTGCTGCTGCTCCAGGTGTAGCCGTGAGTGGCGGCTTCCGGTTTGCTGCTGCTCCAGGTGTAGCCGGCGCTGGCAGTGTAGGCGGCGCTCAATAGACATACGGCAAGTCCGATCCTTCGAATAATCATTTCCGTCCCCTTTTTGTTTGATTCGATCACCACGCGCCGTGCGCGTGAGCCGCATTAGTACGCGACATTCTCGGCCAGCGTCAAGAAGAGATTCAGTGCGCCTAGTTCGACGCCGCTAATTCCGTTTGGCCAGCGGTAGGAACACCAGGGCTCGCAAGTCGATCAGGGCGTGCACAAGGATAGCCAGCCAGATTTGTTGCGTCGCCAGATACACCAGTGTCAGCGCGATGCCGACGGCCATGGTCGCGATCACGCCGATGACACCTTGGTAGGCGTGGACCAACCCGAACAGCACAACCGATATCAACAGCGCGACCAGAGCATCGCCCGTGAGTGCGTACCAGGTCAAAGGCATCAGGAGGCGAAAGAAAATCTCCTCCGTGATACCCGCGTTGAACGACAGGACCGCACCCCAGCGGATTTCGGCCGGCGTACGCGGAATAAGTGCGGCAATGTCCCCCGTGAGCGTGGGCGTCGGGCCGCCGCGTTTGCGGATCACAAAGGGCAGCACGCTCATGGCGAGGGTGCCTATCACAAGGCCGCCGCTCAAGCCGGTGCCGAGGGCCTCGAAAGCAGTTGGTGCAAGGCCGATTCGCAGCAGGCCGCCGTGCCACGCGTCGAGGAAATCGACCGGCATCGTAACCAGCGCACTCTGTCGGTGGAGCAGGAACAAGCCAACGATGCCAAGCGCGCCGTAGCGCAGGAAAGCGTCGAACGCCCAGTAGCGATACATTCGCTGGCGTTCGGAGGTGGCTGTCATCGCCTTGAAGCGCGGATACTGGATGCGATCCTGCCAAACCTGAATCGCAACCGTCAGGATGCCTGCGAGCGCCATTAGGCCGGCAATCATTGGTGGCCCATGGGTGCGAGCGGGCCCACTCGGGATTGCGCATTGCTGAATTGTATGTAGCGCGCAACTTTGCCCGATTTGTCGCGTTCAAAGCGCACCTCGTCGGCTTCGCTGCCGTCCTCACGCACGCGGCGAAAAACATCGCCGCCCTTGGCTTTCAATATGGTCAATTCGCGTGCCGGATTTACCGAAGGCAACGACAAGACGGCCAGTCCCTCGGCCCACGGCACGATGATTGCTTCAGCGCTCCACGGCTGAGCGGAATAACGGCCTGCAAAGTCTTCGAGATTGACGCCCTTTGCCGCGTCCGGAGTCTTGAAAGCGAAGGCTTTTCGCTTGTCCAAGAGCTGAAACATCGCAGCGGCATACGCACCCGGATGCTCTGCACCGGTGAGCATGGCGGTGATGGCGGTTTCGGTTGCTGGACGAAGAGATAGGGTTGAATGGTAGCCAGGGCAGTCGCCGCCATGGCCCACATAGGTTTGGTCGCTATCGCGTGCCACCGCAAAACCCAGCCCACGGGTGGTTTTCCAATCGGTATCCGTGAACTGAACGCGTTGCATTTCTCGGAGTGTCGAGGCCTTTAGGACTTCCTGCTGTTCGCTGCGCAGCAGTCGAAACTGCCAGATGGCGAAGCGACCCAGGTCTTCGACGGTCGAGGTATAACCCGCCGCCGGCGCCACGCCGCGAGTGTCGAAAGGTTTCAGAAGCTCTCTGGTGCCATCGCGATTGATAGCTCCCCATCCCACCGCCAGCCGCTTGCCATATAAAGGCATGGGCATGAAGGGGCGGGTGTCCTGCATGCCGAGCGGGCCGAGAATGTGGTTCTGGCTATAGGCGCCATAGGGCTCGCCTGCAACCGCAGCGACGGTTTCACCGACGAGTGTGAGGCCCAGATTACTGTACTGATACCAGCGCGAAGCGGGCCACAGCGGCGTCTGCTCCGCGAGCTTTGCCTTGAGCTCATCGTGTGTGGGAAAAGGGTAGTCCGGTCCGGACCAGTAGGGGAAGTCCGATTCTCGCGGCAATCCGGCCGAATGGGTCAGCATGGCCCGCAGCGTGATAGGCATTCCATCTTGGTCCAGAGGTTTAAGTGTCGCCCAGGGAAGATAGGTGGTGAGCGGTTCATCGAGACGCACCCGGCCCGCTTCCCATTGCTGCATCAGCGCGATCGACGTAAACAGCTTCGAGATGGAACAAATCGAATAGATGGTTTGGGAGGTTGCAGGAATCTTATGCGCGGCATCCAGCGTGCCGTAACCCTTCGACCAGACCACCTTGTCGCCTTGAACAACTGCCGCCGAAAGCGCAGGGATCTTGTTATACGCCTGCACGCTGTCCAGCCACACGTCGACAAGACGCAATGCCTCGGGGCTGGCGACGGCGTCGTTCTTTTCAGTGCTCGGGATCGTTTGTGCGCTCGATGATGCCGCGAAACAAAGCGCGACAAAGAAGGCGGCGATCTGCGAGGATCTTTTTGTCATGGCGGATTTATTCTGACAGATCCGATTCGCTCCGTCGCTCTGTCACTTGACTTGCCTTTGCTCGGCGTCATGGATGAGTCTCTGCAAATACTCCCTGTAGCTTTGCGCCAGCTCCGCAGTGGTTCGGCCGGATAAGCTGATGGCCCCGCGCGCGGCGGCGATTTCTCCCAGCTGTGCTCTTTCATGCAAAAAGCGATTGCGGCGGACGGCAGCTTCGCAGCTGAACTCGCTTTCGGGTTTGGCGGGATCCGGCTCAGCCTGCATCCAGGCCGCTTCTAACGCTTCCTTTTCTTCCTTGAGTGCGGCGACCCGTGCTTCTGGCCACCCGGTCCGCGCTCCGATCGACGTGCCGACTGCGAATTCCAACACCGTGGTTCCTTTGGTTACGAACAGTTCGGCCAGTTGGCTGCATTGACTGCGCACGATCTCATTGCGGACGCCGTCCGCGGAACAATGCCTCGAGGCGAAGGACGCAGGCATTTGCGGCGAATACATCGCGGCCTCGATTCCAATCATTTGAATGGACAGTTGGTAGCGTTCAAACGGCGTGATATCGCTCGGCAGGTCAGGTTCTGCGAAGCCGAACAGAGACCAATTATATCCGTCGACTTTAGTGGCCTTCACGGCCTGCGCAAACGCCGCGCTCTCGGTCGCAACGTCATTGGCAGCACGCGCAGCGCCGGCCAGCTCCAACCATGGAGCCGCATTGCCGGCATCGAGTTTTGTCCAGCCCTGCAGTGATATCTGTTCGCAGCTGCTGCCGGGCGAGGCGACCTTAAGGCCGTTGCAAGCGGCTAGAGCTGTGGCATAGACCGCGGGGTCGTGGGTTTCCTGCGCCAGCTGAACCAGCGAGTGGAGCGACTGCGGCGACGGTGTGGTGCGGACTGAATCGCCGTCGAATTTGCTGTCTATGAAAAGGCCCGCTGCGCGGGCTCGCACGTCGCCGCTATTCAATAGAGCGGAATGCCAGCGGATCACGTCTTTGGCGATTCGCGCCTCGATTTCTGCGCCTACGACGGCTGAGCTGGAGTCGTCGAGAGTCACCTTGCCAAATCCGCATACCTCGATGGTCTTGACTGGTTTATTGATCGCGGCCGGTTTTGATGGCGCGGGAGGCTGCACAGCAGCGAGGGCGCTGGGAGATGTGATCGACGGCGTGAGGAGCTGCGTTGGCGCTTGGTTATTGCGCCACCAGAACAAGAGAAAGGCGAAAACCACGACAGCGAACACCACGGCCAGCAAACGTACGCTGAATTTTCTGCTTGTCAGAGGGCGCTCCAGTCCTTGGATCTTTGGGTTCCTTGGGTAGTGGAGCAAACCGTACAGAGTTTGACAAGTCGCTGTCGGTTAGTGTGCGGTGGGCAGCCGGTAAGCGATTTTTTGTTCATGTATCGCGCACGCGGCATCAACGAGCGCGGCGAGATCTGCGAACAGATCGCTTTTTGCGAGACCGGTCTTATCGACCAAGCGCAACATGGTTTCATGGTGCGTCTCGGTACTGCCATCGGCGAGGATGTGAATGATGGCCGCGCCTTTGGTTTCGAGGGCACGGCTGACCAGCAGGGTGCGGTGACAATCGAGCGGTTCCTTCTCTGCGCACATCAGTGCGATGCGATAGCGTTCGGTACCTGTCATGACTCGCTCGATGCCCTGATTGAACAATGGCGTTTGCGCCAGGCGGCGATACTGAACTTGACCGTCCTCATAGCAAGACGGGTCTTCGCTTCGAGCGCCTAACTCTTTGCCGAGGGATACGTACGCGATGCTGCGAGCTTCAAGGGCGGCTGCCAGCGACTTGCAGTTGAACTGCGGATTTCGCCGGCTATAGGGGGTCGATCTCACATCGGCGATGGCAGTGATTTCATGCTGCTGGAGCAGGGCAAGGAATCTATCAATCGGGTGATTGGAATGTCCGATGGTGTAGACGATCATTGCCTTTTCTCAGTCAGACGTTTCCGCGGAAACGCTTTCTGCTTGCCTGCGAAAATAATTGACTCGCGTGCCAAGCGCGAATACCGCTAGATCATGGTCCATTCGTTCGCCGCACCAGCGCGTAACTGCTGTTTTATGATCAATCCGGCGCTCATGACGCCGCAGCGTAACGCGCTATCCGTGCCTTGCGCGGGCGAGATGCCCGGCTCGGCTGCGCGTCGCGCTGCGAAATCTCGTTCCCGTGGACGGACGGAGGCAGCCTCTCCGCGGCTAGGATATTTCGCGCCGCATTCACGTCGCGATCATGAATGGCACCGCATCCCTGACATATCCACTGCCTTACACGCAACCCATTGACGCCAGTGGGGCCGTTTAAGGTACCGCAGGACGAACAGGCACGACTGGTGTTTCTCTCATTGACGATTCGAACACATCTTCCGGCGTACTCGCCCTTGTA
>JAXDQN010000509.1:0-9212 GCA_034667865.1 Gammaproteobacteria bacterium | reverse complement strand
CGATTCACTGCCGCGCGGCTGACGCGCGACAGCAGCAACATGTCGTCTATCAGCGTTGCCATGCGATTCGCAGCCGCCCGAATGCGATTCAAATGACTCTGTGCCGTTTCATCCAGCAGCTCGCCGTAGTCCTCGATCAGCGCCTGACTGAATCCGTCGATGCTACGCAGCGGCGCCCGCAGATCGTGCGACACTGAGTAGCTAAAGGCTTCGAGCTCCTTGTTCTTGTATTCAAGTTCCTCGACGAGGCTTGCCCTGGCCTCCGCCAGTTCACGGGCGGCGCGCGCCTCGGCCGCTTCCAGCTCGCTGCTCAGCAACTTTTCGCGAATACGCCGATTTTCGTCCTCGAATTGCTTGCGCCGTATCTGAGCCTGGATCCGCGCTCGAAGCACATCGAATTCGTTGGACTTGGCGATGTAGTCGTCCGCGCCCGTGCTGAGACCGTCAATCAACGCTTGCCTATCCTCGACCGCCGTCAACATGATAAGCGGTGTGTTGCGCAGGGTGGCCGTTGCCTTGATGCGACGGCAGGTTTCCTGTCCGCCGATGCCGGGCATCATCAGATCCAACAAGATGCAATCGACGTTTTGAACGGCGAGCATTGCGATGGCCTCTTCTCCCGTGTGCGCAAGGACCACGTCGTAGCCCTCGTCGCGCAAGGCGGAGGAGAGTTCATGCAGGTAGGTCAAACTATCGTCAACGGCGAGAATTCGTTTTGCGGCCGCCGCGCCATGCGCGGCGCCCTGCGGCTGCGTTCGGGCAGTGCGCATCATTGCCGCGAATCGCGCAAGTATCACGCCCAAGTCCTCTTCCTTGCGCACAAAGGCATCCGCCCCGGCATCCAACGCCTTAAGCTCCGCGTCCTGCTCGCCCGCGGCGGTCAGAAGCAAACATGGCAGTCCGCGAAGCGCCACGTCCAAGCGCAGCCTGCGGATTACCGTGGCGCCATCGATGCCCGGCATGACGCCATCGACGATCAGCGCAGCCGGCCGGCGCGAGGCTGCCAGCTTGAGTCCCTTTTCTCCCGACGTGGCCGTAATGACGTTGTAGTCCGATCGCTCCAACGCTCGCTTCAATTCCTCGCGAAACGTAATGCTGTCATCGATCACCAAGACGGTGATCTTTTCCGGAGCAGGAGGACCTGGCCTCTCCTTTCGACGTTCCTGGAGCAGCTCCCGGCCTCGGGCAACTACGTAACTTGCATCATAGGGTTTGCCGACGTAGTCGTTGGCGCCGGTCTCGAGGCCTCGAATTCGATCCTTGACATCGGCCTCGCTGGAGAGCATTAAAATCGGCAGGTCGGATGTGGCGGGCTGCCTGCGAATTTCTTTGAGCAGTTCTACGCCGTCGCCGTCCGGCAGCAAGACATCCAGGATAACGAGGTCAATGGCTTGGCCCGCCAAGGCGGCACGAGCATCGTGAAGAGTCGAGCACGGCAGCGCGTGAAGGCCGGCGGCGTCGAAGGCATCCGCCAGATCCATTCTGACGGTCAAGCTGTCATCGACAATGAGTACAGTTTCATTCATGCCGGTCGGCGTCCGTTGCTGCCCAGGACATCCATGATCCGTGGAGCGATTTGGTCCAATGGCAGCACCGCGACGGCGGCACCCAACATCACTGCTTCGCGAGGCATTCCGTAGATGACCGAGCTGCCTTCATCCTGAGCGATGGTAAAACCCCCGGCCTGCCGGATGGCCAGTAGGCCAGAAGCGCCGTCCCGTCCCATGCCGGTGAGCAAGCAGGCCAGCACCGAGGCGCCTCGATCCATCGCGAGCGACTCGAACAGCACATCGATGGAGGGACGGCAGGAGTGACGGGGCGGATCGGCGCTAAGGCGCAGCTGCGCGCCGGCAAGGATCAAATGCTTGCCCGGTGGCGCCATAATCACCTGACCGCGCAGCGATTCGATGAAATCGCGGTCGCGGGCGTACGACACCGGATGCGGCGTTTGATCGTCGAGCCACTCCGCAAAGGCGGTAGCGAATGGCTCATCGATATGCAGCACGAAGAAGATGGGAACGTTTAATTCCCGCGGCAGCGCCCGCAAGACTCGGACGATAGCCGCCGGGCCGCCCGTCGATGCACCGATTGCCAGCACATCAAGGCGTCGATTTGATTGTTGAACGGAGGTTCTAGGCGCAAGCGCCGCGGCTGGGTATGCCTGACTCGTCTGAGGAGTGCTGCCGCTCAGCCGTGCGCGCGGATGGGTAATGACTTTGATCTTGGCGATCATTTTGACCGCTGCCACGAACCGCTGTTCCCAGGCGGCGTCGACATCGTCGACCGTTGGCTTCTCCAAGACGTCGACGGCACCCGCGGCCAGCGCATCGTAAGTTTTGAACAATTCGCCCCGGTTCATGGACGCGGAGACGATAAGGATCGGCGTCGGCCTGTACGCCATGATGTATTCGGTGGCCGTCAAGCCGCTCATGAGGGGCATGACCATATCGAGCGTCATGACATCGGGTCGCAGCGACTCGCACAGTTCGATTGCCCGTTTGCCATCCTCGGCTTCGCCGACCACTTCCAGCTGCGGATCGGCACCCAATACCTCGCAGAATCGGCGGCGGATGGTCAGCGAATCTTCGACCACGAGAACACGCACTCTTTTCATCAGTTTCCCACCAGACGTCGAATGTTCCCGAGTAGTTCGGCCTGGTCGAATTCGCCCTTGACGATGTAAGCCTGTGCGCCCACGCTCTGGCCTCGCTGACGGTCTTCCGGCGCAGCGCGCGAGGTGACCAATATGGCCGGAATCTCTCGCAGCATCGGATCCTCGCGCACTTGCTGGATGAACTTGAAGCCGTCCATGCCGGGCATTTCGACATCCACGAGAAACAGCGCAAAACGGCGTTTGCGCGCCTGCTCCAGGCCCTCCTCTCCCGAAGTCGCCAGGTTCACCTCATAGCCTGCGGATTCCAGGATGCTTTGCTCCAGCATTCGTGTCGTCAGGGAGTCATCGATGACTAGGATCGGTGCGCGCGCAGTTCGCACCGCCTCGCCCGCAGGACCTGCCCGGCAGACATGTTCGACCAATCCTAGAGGGTCAAGAACCAACTGCGGATGTCCTTCGGCATCCAACGATGCGCCCGCAACGATCGGATCGCTCGGCGTTAAATCCGGAAGTGGGCGCAGTACGATATTCTGCGCACCGCGCAGACGTTCGACGCCGATGGCGGCGAGAGCACCGGCACCTTCTATGATGACGGCCGACCAGACCCGAGCTTGGCTCCTTGTCGGGGTCATTCGCTGCATCGCTCTTTCCAGCGGTGCGAAAGGGATCACCCTGCCTTCAAAAGTAATGGAGGCCCCTTGCGAGGAATGAGCCAACTGGTCCGCCGTGACTCGCAAGGTCCGCTTGACGGCCTCTAGCGGTATGGCGACGGTGCGACCCGCAGCTTCGACGATCAGCGCGTCAACGGCCGCGAGAGATATCGGAACCACGATTTCCACTGCCGCGCCGACACCCTCATCCGTTTTAATGCTGACGGTGCCGCGAAGCCGCGCCGCCGCATCGCGCACCACATCAAGCCCGATACCTCGGCCGGCAAGCTGAGTGACAGTTCCCGATGTGCTGATTCCGCCGCTGAGCAGAAGCTGCAGCAATTCCTCGGTGCCGAGCTTTGCGGCATCTGTGGACCTCAAGCCGCGGCGCACCGCTGCGCGACGCACAGCCTCAAGATCGACCCCCCGACCGTCGTCGCGGCAAACAAACACCGCTTGGTATCCACGCCGTCTGACTTCTACAGAAATACGGCCTTCCGGGGCCTTTCCGGCGGCTTCCCGATCCGCGGCCGTTTCGATGCCGTGAGCGACGGCATTGCGCACCGCCTGAACCAAGGCGTTTTGCACGATGCCGAAGACTTGCGCATCAAGCCGCACATCACCCCCGCTCGTGACGAATGCAACGCGTTTGCCGAGGTTCTGGCTGGCATCGCGCGCGGCCCGCTCCAAAGGAACAAACATCAAGCTGGCAGGAAGCAGCCGCAGACGCTCCGCGGTATCTCGAACCTGGGAAAATTCTCGATCCATTTGCTCGACGGCGTCGCTGAGTTCGCGGTGCGCAGCTTCAGTGACGCCCCGCAACTCCCCAATCAAGGAACCGACCTTTAAGGCTGATCCGCCGCCGCGGTCGGTTCGCGGCGCGTTCCAATGCTCTTCCAAGAGTTGGGCCAATCGGCGGCTGCGCTGCAAGGTGCCGGCGCCGTGTCGCAGCGCAGCCAGCTGCACACTTGTTTCACTGAGTCCGTCCAGAAGCACGTCCATCTCATCGATATTGATTTTCGGCGGCTCGGGTGGAGTTTCTGGTGAGATAGCGCCGGAAGCATCCGGCAGGGAATTGTTGGAGAGACGCTCGCCCTTAGGCTGCATGGATAGCGCGCTTATCTGCAGTCCGATGGCATCCAGCGCCCGCGCTATCGCGTCGATCCCCTCGGCAGGCACCGCTGCGAGATTCTCACGATAGGGAGATAAGGCTTCTTCAATAGCATGGGCGTGATCAGCGATCTCACGTTGTTTGACGACGCGAGCCGCACCTTTGAGCGTGTGCGCCAGCCGCAGCATCAACGGGATCAGTTCCGCAGAGGTTTTGCCCTTATCGAATTCCAGCAAGCTTTTGCCCAACTGTTCGAGCAGGTCGCGTGCTTCGACACGAAAGTATTGGTAGGGATCACGTGCCATTGCGCGAGGACTTAGCGCACTCTCGGGCCGGCCAGTGCCGCCTGCGGCTGCACGATGCGCAGCAGCGCATGCGACAGGCTGCTAAGTTCCACGGCCGTCTGCAGCGTTTGGCCTGAGCTTGCTTCGGTTTCTTTGGTGGCCTGGGCGGCGCTGGTAATCGCGACATTTACCTGTTCCACCGCGGTCGACTGCTGCTTGGTGGACAATTCTATCTCGCGCGCGGCCTCAGTCGTGGTACCGACGAGGCCTGCAATCTCTGCGAATGCCGCGGCCACTTCCGAGAACTGCCTGGCGCCGGCGTCCACCGATTTCGAACCGCCTTCCGTCGTCATGATGGTGGTGTTGACCGAACTGCGTACATCGTCAATCAGTCCGCGAATCTCCTTGGTCGAGCCCGCGACACGGTCGGCGAGTTTGCGGATCTCATCCGCCACCACGGCAAAGCGTTTGCCCGCTTCACTGGCGCCGGCGGCTTCGATGGTGGCGTTGATCGCCAAAATGTTGGTCTGTTCCGCCAGTTCCGCCACGATATCGAGCACGGCGCCGATTTGCTGGGACTTCTTACCGAGTTCCAACATGTGATTCACGATGAGGTCGACCTGGCGGCGAATGGTCGCGATGGAATCGTGCGCCGTCGCCACGGTAGCGTCCCCGGTACGCGCGGCCGCGGCCGTTTGGCCCGCGATGTGGGCGACGCGCTGTGCACTCTCGGCGATCTGACGGGAGGTGGCCAGCAGTTCGCTGATGGTGGTGCTGATCTCGCTCATGGCGGTCGCCTGTTCCTTGGTGGCCGTCGCCTGCTGATTGGCGGCGGCTTGCAACTCTGTCGAGGAGCTTTGGATTTGGCCGACAGAACTGCCGATTTGGCGGCTCAAAGAACGGGTAATAAACACGCCCGCAGCGGTGACGCACAGCAGACACACCAGGGTACCGAAGATGATGACCGACTTCGCCCCAACAGCGGCACTATCTCCTTCCTGTGCCCGCTTCTTCAGCAGTTCGCGCTCCTCATCATCCATCTGGCTCAATACTCGCCGCAGATCATCCATGGAGCGTTTGCCTTCGCCCCCTCGTACAATCTTGTTCGCCTCCTCGAGATTCCCCGACCTGCGCAGATCGATGGTCTGTTTGAGTTCTGCGAGCTTGGCCGCAACAATGGGCTCGGCTGCGTCGATTCGCTTCTGCTGATTGGGATTGTCCGCGGTCAGTTTTCGCAGCTCCTTGACCATGTTGGCGGCCTCGGTGGAACCGCTATGGTACGGTTCCAGAAAAGAGTCCTCGCCGGTGATGACGTATCCTCGTTGTCCGGTTTCTGCATCTTTGAGGGCACTTAAGACACCGGCAATGTGTTCCAACACCTCGTGGGTATGAGTAACCCACTGGCTGATCGTTGCCAGCTTGGAGATACTGCTGTATGCGACCGTGCCTATGGCCATCAGCAGAACTAGCGAGAGCGCAAATCCAGCCGCGATTTTTCGTCCGAAGGTCCAATTATCGATCATGGGTTCAGTTCCTTTATAAACTCCACCAGTGAGGCCAGGTGAACAATCGGGCGCAACGCCTCCTCGGCGCGAACCGTGCCGAGGAGGTGCGGAGCCGTCTGCGCGGCGCTGGTCGCGATAGCTCCCTGAGGCATTTGCACATGCGACTCGAAGGTATCGAACGCAAATCCCACGAGTTGCGACACTCGCGCTAGTACCATCCATCGAGGGCGCGTTGCGGGCGGATAGCTCAACAGCGACGCCAAGTCGTACACCGGCGCCATCGTGCCTCGCAGCGCCACGATACCCAGGAGGTGCGCCACGGGACTGGGGACCGGCACGATCTTAAGGTCGACATGCAGTCCGGTAATCTCCGACACGCGAAGCACGTAGGGATCCGATCCGACGCGGATCGCGAGGAGATCTTCGAGGCGTTCCGCCTTCGGCGAGGCCGCGACCGCAAAGCCCTCGTCAAACCGGCGGCGCAATACGGCGGCCGTTGGAAGATCGTTGTTAGTCAAGGCACTCCTTCCGCCGACAAGAGTTCCGCGCGACAAAGGGCAATCAAGGCTTCGCGCCCGAAACCGCCGCCAAACAGCAGCAGCCGTGAGGCCTCTTCGCGCTTGAGCAGCGCCAACGCCTGACCCAATTCTCTGCGGGCGCCGTCCCAATCACCGGCGCGACGCGCCATGAGGCCAAGATGCAGGTGCGGCATGGCGAAGCCGGGATCAAGGTAAATCGCGGCCTGGTCGTGATCGAGCGCGCCTTGGGGGTCGCCCGCGCTCTCGCGACACAGAGCCAGCAGGTAGTGAGCGCCGGTGTTCAATTCATCGCGCGCGAGCAGTAAGGAGCTGGCATGCTCCGCATCGGCCAGTCGCCCGCTGTGTGTGAGCAACGCAGCGCGCAGCAGCAGAACGTCCGGATCTTTGTCCGACTCCGCAGGCAGGCGGCCCATCAGGTCCAGTGCGTCCGAAAATCGCTCCTGTTTCAACAGTTCCAGTGCCAATTGCAATTGCGTTGCGGTTTGGTTTGCATGTCCCGCCCCGCGCCCGGCCCGTAAAGCGAGGGAGGCGGTGGGTCGCTCGGTGAGTACCTGTATGCGGTCCGACGCTTGCCGAATCGTCTCCACCCACGTGTTCGTCGAGGTTGGTACTGGAACCGGGATCTCAGCTTCCGGCACGGCGCCTTGGGTTGATTCACAGCGTAGCTCGGCGTGGATATTGCGCGGATCCTTGCGCTGATAGTAAAAGGTACCGTGCGTGTGGCACAGGTGGTATTCACTCGACAACCCACGCAACGTCTCCGCGTGCCCAAGAAACAGATGCCCGCCGGGCGCCAGCGAACTGGTCATGCGCGCCACGAGCGCTTGCGCGCTTTCCGGCGTGAAGTACATCAGGACATTGCGGCAGAAGATGACGTCATAGACTTGCGGCTGCCACAGGTCGGCGTTTTCTTGCGCCAGGTTGACTTCATGAAACTTCACGGCATTTCGGATGGACTGATCAAGCTCAAAGAATTTGCCGCCGTTGCGAAACCAATGTCGCTGGCTTTCAGCGGGCGTTTCGCGCAGGGCCCAGGCCGAATAGTTGCCAGCCGCCGCTTTCTGCAACATGACTGGGTTGATGTCGAATGCATGGATGGCAACATTCCAGCCCTGATCCGCACCGCGTTCCCGCACCATCATGGCGAGCGAGTAAGGTTCCTCGCCGGATGCGCAGCCAGCCGATAGCAGTCTCAGGTTGCGGGTAGACGCGCGTGCGGACTGAGCCTGCGGCAGCGCAATCTCTGCAAACGCGCGAAACTGGTCGATGTGGCGAAAAAAATAGGTTTCGGGAACAGTCAGTTCGAGTACCAGGGAGTGAAGTTCGGCATCGATGTCTGCTGCCTCGAGTCGCTCGAGGTAAGTGTGCGGCGCCAACCCCTTCCGTTCCGCGCGCCGGTCCACAATCGCAGCCAGAGACTCAAGCTTGGCATCATCGAAATGCAGACCGAGGCGATGAGCAATCCAGCTACGAAAACGTTGGGCTTCGCTTGCGCTCTGCGCAATCACGTAGTCGCCCCCGAAGCTTGAATGGCGTTCCAAACCGCAGCCGGTACCAGACGTGCCGCTTCGAGCACCAGCAAGAGCCGGGCATCAAGCGCACCGATGGTGGATACGATTTCAGATCCCGCCTCGCGCAGCAGCGGCGGAGTCTCCGAGAGTATTCCCGCGTTCAGTGCGCGAATATCGAGCACCGCATCGACTGCCAGCGACGCCGTCCGTTCACCGAGCTTTAGCGACACGAAGCGGGATGGCGGGTGCGGCGCGGCGGAATTCAGCAGCCGGCCTGCGTCGAGCACAGGCACAGGGAAACCCCTAACGATGGAGAGCCCGAGCACGAAGGACGGTGCGCCCGCCAGCGGTTCGACCGGGAGCGGTCGCATCGTCTCGCGAACGTCCTCGAGCGCCAAGGCTCCGATGAGTGAGCCGATTCGGCACATAAGGAAGCGGCCATCCTCGTGTGCTCGGGTCATGCGTCCTCTCCCTATGACAGCCTAATGCGAACCCGCTGAATACCGATGCCGATCATACAGGCAAGAGGGGATTGACGCGCGAGTTCCCTAGTTGAGTCGCTCGCTGCGTACGCCGGGACTCTGCTCCGCCCGCGGAAGTGCGCGCAATATCTGACCCCGCAGCAAGAAGCGGCTGCCGCTTGCCTGATAGGGCACACAGGTAATGTCTGACTTGACGTCTCGCGCCACAAGCTTGGGTAAAACTTGGCGCGCAAACTCCTCCACCAGTTCGCAGTCTGCGACACTTAGGTTGCGAAATGCATCGCTGGTCAGCGTGAAGGGTTCGAAGCGCGCGTCGACCGCGGCCAGATCGCCGGCATGCAAAGGCTGTGCCGTAGGATCGGGGAGCGCCGGCGAAGAAAATACCAGCGCCAGACTTGGACTTCGCCAGCCGGGCCGAGTGGAGGGTCTGTCTTCGAAGCACCCCACGGGCGTTATTTCCATATCGCGCCGCGCACCCAAATCCATCAGCAAGGCCAGCATTTTGTCGCGCAGTCC
>JAXDQN010000508.1:0-3321 GCA_034667865.1 Gammaproteobacteria bacterium | reverse complement strand
CAGCAATTGCGGCTCACCGGTCGAATCGAAGATCCCCCCTGGGGATCATCTGCCGCGATTCGTATGCGGCAGTTGCAACACGATTCATTACAAGAATCCATTGTTGGTGCTCGGCTGCGTGCCCGAGTGGCAAAACAAGATTCTGTTGTGCAGGCGCGCCATCGAGCCGCGCCTCGGTTTTTGGACGGTGCCCGCCGGCTTCATGGAAAACGGCGAAACCATGCAGCAGGCCGCGGCACGCGAATGCCAGGAGGAAGCGCTGGCCACTGTCGAGGTCACCTCGCTGTTGGCGGTCGTGAATGTGACTCGCGCGCATCAGGTGCACGTCATGTTTCGCGCCAAGCTGCTGACGCCCAAGTTTGCGCCCGGCATCGAGAGTCTCGACGTGCGCCTGTACGATGAAGCGGAAATTCCCTGGTCCGAACTGGCATTTCCCAGCGGCGAGTTCACTCTGCGGCAGTATTTCGCGGATCGCGCCGCCGGCCGCGAAGACCACCATTTCACCGAGCTGAAAAGCCGCTCAATTGCGGCTGTGGCAGAATAGTTCTTCATTAACCGTGGATATAGAAGGGTAAGTCATGGCGTTCGTGGTCACCGAAAGCTGCATCAAGTGCAAATACATGGACTGCGTCGAGGTCTGTCCCGTCGACTGTTTCCATGAGGGCCCGAATTTTCTGGTCATTGACCCGGATGAGTGCATCGATTGCACCCTGTGCGAACCGGAATGCCCGGTGGAGGCGATCTACTCCGAAGAAGAGATTCCCGATGGCCAGGAAAATTTCAAGCAGCTGAATGCCGAGCTCGCCAAAAAGTGGCCGGTGATCAGCGAGAAGAAAGCGGCGCCCACAGACGCGAAGCAGTGGGAAGGCGTGAAGGACAAGGTCAAGCTGCTGGAAAAGTAGCCGTGGGCAGGACTTCATGAGTCATCGCCTGAGCACAGCCGCGTGCCTGGCGGCTGTGCTGATTTCCACACCCGGCTTCAGCGCCGATGCGGTTCTCATCAGCGGCATTCAAAGCGCGGATATGGATGTATCCGCCCGGCCGCAGGACGATTTGTTCCAGTACGCCAACGGCACCTGGCTGCGCAACGTCGCCATCCCTGCCGATCGTTCCAGTTACGGCGTGGACTCTTTGATGAGCGAGCGCTCGATGCTGCAACAGCGCGGGCTGATCGAGGCGGCGCGGGGCTCCGCGGATCCTGAAGCGCGCAAGGTGGGCGACTTGTACGCCAGCTTCATGGACGAGCCGCGCATCGAAATGGTGGGCGCCAAACCCCTGCAAGCGGACCTGCAGCGAATCGCCGGCATCCGCCGCAGCAGCGAGCTCACCGATCTGATGGCGCATTTGGATCGAATCAACGTACCCACGCCAATCGGCAGCGGCGTGCGCCCGGATTCGAAACACTCCACTCAATATGCGTTTTGGATCAGCCAAAGCGGTCTTGGGCTTCCGGATCGCGAATACTACTCGAGCAATGAACCGCGCCTGGTCGAGTTCCGCGGCAAGTATCGGGCGCATATCGAAACCATGCTGCGTCTGCTCGGCGATGCGGATGCCGCAAAGCAAGCCGACGGGATTCTCGGGCTCGAAACCGCGCTGGCGAAGATTCAATGGACCCGCGTCGCCAATCGCGATCCGCAAAAAACCTACAACCCCGAAACGCTGCAGCAGCTGCAGCAGCTGGCGCCTGCAATCGCGTGGAAAAAATTCCTCGCCGCAGCGGGCGTGCCGCAGCCCTTGCCGGCGCTGATCGTGCGCCAGCCCGATTACCTGCAGGGGCTGTCGCAGTTGCTGCAATCCACAGCCCTTGACACCTGGAAGTCTTACTTTCGATTTCGACTGCTCTCCAGCCGCGCCGCCTTCCTGTCGAAAGCCTTCGTCGACGAAGATTTCGCCTTCAATCAGGGCGTGCTGCGCGGCACGCCCACCAATCAGGAGCGTTGGAAGCGCGGCGTGCGCCTGGTCGACCGGCTGCTGGGCGAAGCCTCGGGCAAACTGTACGTGGCCCAATACTTTCCGCCGCAGACCAAGGCGCGCATCGATTCGCTGGTGGGCAACTTACTAAAGGCTTATTCGCAAAGCATCGATCAGTTGCCGTGGATGAGCGCCGCCACCAAAGTCGAGGCGCAGGCCAAGCTGCGCAAGATCAACGTCAAGATCGGCTATCCGAGCCGTTGGCGCGACTACGGCAAGCTGGCGATATCGCCCACAGACCTGCTGGGCAATGTCGCGCGCTCGGATGAATTCGAACACCATCGCCGCTTGGCTCACTTGGGCGGTCCCATCGATCGCAACGAATGGAGCATGACGGCGCCGACCGTCAATGCCTACTACAACCCGAGCATGAATGAGATCGTGTTTCCGGCCGGTATTTTGCAGCCGCCCGCCTTCGATCCGGCCGCTGACGATGCCTTCAACTATGGCTCAGCGGGCGCCACCATCGGTCATGAAATCAGTCATGGATTCGATGACTCCGGCAGCCAATACGACAGCGATGGCAATTTGCGCGACTGGTGGACCGCGGAGGATCACGCCAAATTCAAAGCGCAGACCGAAATCCTGGTCAAGGAATACGATGCCTTCGAACCGGTGCCCGGCTTCCACGTCAACGGCGCGCTCACCCTGGGTGAAAACATCGCCGACATCGCGGGCATCGAGATTGCCTATAAAGCGTACCTGGCCTCACTCGGCGGCCGCCGGCCGCCGGTGATCGATGGCATGACGGCAGACCAAAGATTCTACGTCGGCTTCGCCCAGAGCTGGCTCGGCAAGAGCCGCGACGAAAGCACCATTACCCAGGTTAAATCCGACCCGCACTCGCCGGTGAAGTACCGGGTGAACGGCGTGGTGGTCCACATGCCGACGTTCTATCCGGCGTTTTCAGTCAAGCCGGGCGACCAGATGTACTTGGCGCCGGAGGGCCGCGTAACGCTCTGGTAGGGATGTCCGCCAGGCGGCCTTTTGGCATATAGTTGGGCCATGAAATCGGGCGAGAAGCTTCAAATAACGCCGCAGGGAGTCGACGAGCTGCGCGGCCGGGCGTCGAAGCTGGACCTGCATAGCAAGATTTTTCTCTCCCTCATCGAGCAAGGCGCAACCACCAGCGAAGCCCTCATGCAACGCTCCAAGGCCACTCGCGAACAGGTCGCCGATGGGCTACGCTTGCTTATGAGCAATAAACTCGTGGAAACGGGTCTAACGTCGCCACCGGGCTCGGGAGAGGCGGCAGCTTCGGCGGCGGATTCCATCAGCGAACGGCTGCGCTTCAAGCCTGGCATTTCGCCGAGCCAGGCGCGCTTCGCGTTGTCGAACTTTTGCCTC
>JAXDQN010000507.1:0-6708 GCA_034667865.1 Gammaproteobacteria bacterium | reverse complement strand
CTTGGGCGTTGCGGTGCTGGTGGTGGTGCTGTCGGTCATGAACGGCTTTGAGGAAGTACTGCGCCCGCGAATCCTGAGCATCACTGCGCACGCCACCATTTCCGGGCTTGAAGGACGTTTGCCGCATTGGCGCCCGGATATAGAGAAGCTCAGCGTATTCCCTGGAATCAATGGGGCCGCGCCCTACATCGAGGAGCAGGGCATGATGATCCGCGGCGCCAAGTCATCGGGCGTGCTGTTGCGCGGCATCGTGCCGCAGTCTGAGCAGCGCGTGGTGGATTTGAATTCGCACCTGCAGAGCGGCCGGCTCAGCGATCTGGTGGCGGGCGAATACCGCACCATACTCGGATCGGCGTTGGCAGAGGAATTGGGGGTGCACGTCGGCGATCGAGTGGTGTTGCTGGTGGCGCAGGGGGATGTGACGCCGCTTGGTGTTTTGCCGCGCATGCGCGCGTTCACCGTCACCGGGATCTTGTCGGTAGGCATGTATGAATATGATCGGCGCATCGCCCTGGTGTCCATGACGGACGCCGCCAAGCTGTTGCGCATGGACGACGATGTGACCGGCATTCGCTTGAAGCTGGCCGACATGTACGCCGCGCCGCGCATGGCGCACGCCGCCGCGGTGGCCATCGGCGGTGGCGTGCAAGTGCAGGACTGGACCGGCGAACATGTCAATTTCTTCCGCTCCATCGCCATCACCAAGCGCATCCTGTTCGTGATTTTATCGCTGATGGTTGCGGTTGCCGCATTCAACATCGTCTCGACCATGGTTATGGTGGTAAAGACAAAACGCCGCGACATCGCCATTTTGCGTACTTTCGGCTCATCGCCGAAAAGCGTGTTGTCGATATTCGTGGTGCAAGGCAGTCTGATCGGGCTGTTGGGAATAGCAGGCGGCGTGCTTTTGGGAGTGCTGGTGTCGGTGAATCTGCAAGACCTGGTGCACGGCCTCGAACATATCGTGGGATTCAAATTTCTCGATGAGCGCGTGTACTTCATGAGCGACTTGCCGGCGCGGGTGCATCTGGGCGATGTGCTGCGCATTTGCGGATTCGCTTTCGTGCTTGCCTGTGTGTCGACGATTTACCCTGCCGTGCGCGCCGCGCGTCTGTTGCCGGCCGAGTCTCTGCGAAATGATTGAGGATCCGATGCCGAAAACCAACGATGTCGTGCTCGAGGGAGTGGACCTGTACAAGGACTTCGTTCAGGGAGGCGTGACCCTGCAGGTTTTGCGCGGCGCCCACATCAAGGTGTGCGCCGGCGAACGCATCGCCATCGTCGGGGCGTCCGGGTCGGGAAAGACCACGTTGCTGCAGTTGCTGGGCGGACTGGATCTGCCGACGCGCGGAACCGTGGATATTGCGGGATCCGCCATGAATCAGTTGAGCGATGCCGAACGTGGTCAGCTGCGCAATACGGCGGTGGGCTTCGTCTATCAGTTCCACCACCTGTTGCCTGAGTTTACGGCGCTGGAGAACGTCGCGATGCCGCTGCTGGTGCGGCGAGTGAGTCCGAAGGATGCGAAACAACAGGCGGCGGCGTTGCTGGAGCGGGTGGGCTTAGGCGCGCGCCTGGAGCATCGTCCTTCACAATTGTCGGGCGGCGAGCGCCAGCGTGCGGCGGTGGCGCGTGCTCTGGTGACGCGCCCGAAATTGGTGTTGGCGGATGAACCGACCGGGAATCTGGACGGCAAGAATGCGGCGCAGGTGTTCGAGTTGATGTTGGAATTGAATCGCGAACTGGGCACCAGTTTGGTAATAGTCACTCACGATGAGCGACTGGCTGCTCGGCTGGATCGTGTATTGACGTTGCTCGAGGGAGCGCTAGTTGAGCGGGGCGGGAGTGCTTGAGCGGGCCCTGCGGCGCCGCAGGTGATGCGCGACGCGGGCGCGCCAGACGCATTGCGCCAGGAGGTATCCAATCAATCCGGCGATGCTGCCGAGCACCAAGGCGCCGAGCAGCAGCGGCGGCCACAGTTCGCTGACGTTGGTCCAAAAGGTTTGATGGCGGATCTCGCGCATGAAGGGCATGAAATCCAGACCCATCAACTTGGCGCCCACCCACAAGGAGGCCGCAATCTGCGGCAGCCAGGTGAAAGGATTGCTGACGAACACCGTGGTGAACAGCACCGGAAGGTTGAGTCGAAAGTACACGCCCAAGAGCGCGCAAGTCACGAGATGCACCGGCAGCAGCGGGGTGGGCGGAATGAAGGCGATGAACAGTCCCACAGCGAAGGCACGTGTGACGCTGTGGCGGTGAAATGCCCAACAAGCGCGGTCAAGGAACAGGGCCGCAAAATGCCGCAAAAACCAGTGCGCTTCCAGCGTCTGGCGATCCGGCGTGATGCGCTTCAGCCAGCGGCGCATCGATGTCTTTTTATGCTTCACGAGGCGGGCATTATGCCGATTTCGCGAGGAGCGCACGGAGGGGCCTGACCACCTGGTAAATCAACGGCTTGAAGCGGGTGCCAAAAGCGCTGTCTGAACAGTCGGCCCTCAAGTATCATGCCGGCAGTTCCATATTTGACTTAAACGAGGACGCAATGTGGGAGATCATCCGCGCCGGCGGCGGCTTCATGTGGCCGATCATTTTATGTTCCATCGCGGCAGTTGCCATCATATTCGAGCGGCTTTGGACTTTACAGAGCAGCCGAGTCATCCCGCGTGATCTGGCTCAAAAAGTCTGGAACTGGATAGAAGCTGACCAAATGAGCGACAAGTTGGTGCTGGCGCTCGAACAGAATTCGCCGCTGGGCAAGTTGCTGGCCATCGGCCTCACCAATCGCAACCGCTCGCGGGCGGTGATGATGGAGCGTCTCGAGGATGGCGGCCGTCACGTGGTGCATGAACTGGAGCGCTTTCTCAACACCTTGGGAACCATTGCTGCGATTGCGCCGCTGCTGGGTTTGTTGGGCACGGTGGCCGGCATCATTCACGCCTTCAACGCCATCACTGCGCAGGGCTTGGGCGATCCGCGCACGTTGTCGGGCGGCATCGGCGAGGCCTTGATCACCACCGCAGCTGGTTTGTCGGTAGCCATCCCGTCGTTGATTGCGTACCGATTTCTGCGCGGCAAGGTGGAGCGCCTGGTGATCCGCATGGAAAAGGAAGCGATGAAATTGGTCGACGCGCTGGATGAGCGCAACGGGACCACCGACCGATGAACCTGCGTCCGCGCCATCGCGAGGATCCTGAGATCAACCTGATCTCCATGATCGACGTGCTGTTGGTGTTGCTGATTTTCTTCATGGTCTCGACCACCTTCAATCAAGAAGGGCGGGTCAAGGTGCAGCTGCCGCAGTCGAGCGATTCACCGATTCCGCGCGGCACGCATGAGCCGCTGGTCATCACGGTAACGGCTGAGGGCACTTACCGCGTCAACGAGCGCACCTTGATCAACGCCAGTCCCGACACGCTGCGTGCCGCGTTGCTGAAGGAGGCGGGCGCCGATCGGGGACCCGTGACCATTCGCGCCGATGCTCGCAGCACGCACCAAGCGGTGGTGACCGCGATGGATGTGGCCGGCAAGCTTGGGTTCTCACAGCTGAACATCGCGACCGTGCACGAGGACAAGTCGCCTTGAGCGAGGCCGCGGCGCCGCAGCCTGCTCCGGATGGCTGGTCCATCTATCGGCGTCTGTTCCGCTACGCAAAGCCCTACAAGGGCATGTTCGTCATCGGCATTTTCGGCGCCATTCTGTACGCCGGGGCCAACGCCTCGCTGGCCTTGCTGGTAAAGACGTTCATGGAAGGCACCTTCGTCAAGGAGGACCCCAACGTCATCTGGCGGGTGCCGCTGGGCGTCGTGGTCTTATTCAGCCTGCGCGGCATCGGCGATTACATCGCCAACTACTATCCCTCGTGGGTCGGTCGGCAAGTGGTCAAGGGTTTGCGCCACGATGTTTTCGCCCACTATATGCGTCTGCCCACGTCGTATCTCGATCGACAGCAATCAGGAATGTTGCTGTCGAAGATGACCAACAATATCGAGTTGGTTGCAGCCGTCGCCACCAACGCGGCGATTTCGATCATCAGCGATTCCCTCACCATAGTCTTCCTGTTGGGATACATGTTCTATCTCAATTGGAAACTCACCGCATTTTGCTTGGCGGTCGCGCCGGTCATTGCGTGGCTGATGGGCATCGCAAACCGCAGTTTTCGCCGCTACAGCCAACGCATCCAAAATTCCATGGGCGACATTACCCGCGTCGCCAAGGAAGCCATCGATGCGCATCGCCTGATCAAAATCTTCAATGCGGAAGGTCATCAGACCGATCGATTCGAGCTGGTGAATGAACAGAATCGCGCGTCGAACATGAAAATGATCCGCGCCAAAGCCATCAGCAATCCGGTGGTGCAGTGCATAGCCTCGCTGGCCCTGGGAAGCGTGTTGTTCGTCTCGATTCATCAGGTGCAGGCCGGCGAGCTGACGCTGGCCGGCTTCGTGGCATTTTTGACGGCGTTGCTGCAGGTGCCTTCGGCGCTGCGCAGCCTGATCAACATGAGCGGACCGTTGCAGCAGGGCATCGCGGCGGGCCAAAGCGTGTTCGAAATCCTCGATGAACCCACCGAGGGGACCGGCGGCACGCGCGCCATCACCCGGGCCCGCGGCGAGATCGAATTCCGCAATGTCTCGTTCGGCTACGCCACCGACAAGGGTGAGGTATTGCACGACGTCAGCTTTCACGTGAGTCCGGGCGAGACTGTGGCCATCGTTGGGCGCTCCGGCAGCGGCAAGACCACCTTGGTCGGCCTGGTGCCGCGCTTTTACGATGTGCAGCAGGGCGCCGTGCTGTTGGACGGCGTCGATGTGCGGGAGTACAAGCTGACCGATCTGCGCTCGCAGGTCAGCCTGGTGAGCCAAGATGTGGTGCTGTTCAACGATACGATTCGCAACAACATCGCGTTCAACGCCGTGGGCAAGAGCGAAGCGCAAGTTGAGGAAGCCGCGCGGGCCGCCAATGTGATCGAGTTTGTCGATCAGCAGCCGCAGGGCTTCCAAACGGTGCTGACGGATCGCGGCCAGAATTTCTCGGGGGGCCAGCGCCAGCGCATCTCCATCGCGCGCGCCCTGCTCAAGGATTCGCCCGTGTTGGTGCTGGACGAGGCCACTGCGGCGCTGGACAACGAATCCGAGCGGCGTGTGCAGCAGGAATTGGCAACGCTGATGCGGGGGCGCACCACGCTGGTAATCGCGCACCGCCTCTCCACGGTGGAGGGCGCCGACCGCATCATCGTGCTGGACCAGGGCCGCATCGCCGAGATGGGCAGCCATCAGGAATTGCTCGCGCGCGGCGGCTTGTACGCCGCGCTGCACGGGATGCAGTTCAACGCTTGAGACGCGCCAGAATGTCGGCCCATGCCTGGTTCAATCGAAAGTGGTACGAGCGGTCGGGCGCGCCGTGGTGGCTGCTGCCGCTGTCCGGTCTGTACGGCGCCGTGTCCGCGGCGCGCCGCTACTCCTATGAGCATCGCTGGCGTTACTCAGTGCGGCTCGACCGGCCGGTCATCGTCATCGGCAACTTGACGGTCGGGGGCACCGGCAAGACACCGCTGGTGTGCTGGCTGGCGGAGCAATTGGCGAAGCGAGGAGCGGCCCCCGGCATCGTCACGCGCGGCTACGGCGGCGGCACGGCGCAGCCGATCCTGGTGCAGTCAGACAACGAGCCGGCTGCGGTCGGAGACGAGGCCTTACTGCTGCGGCAGCGCACCCATCGGCCGGTCGCGGTCGGGCGCGATCGACCCGCTGCCGCGCAGTTGCTCATCGAGGCCGGTTGCGATGTGATCTTGAGCGATGACGGTTTGCAGCACTACGCGTTGCAGCGCGACTGCGAAATCGTCGTCATCGACGGCGAGCGGCGCTTCGGAAATGGCAGCCTGCTGCCCGCCGGGCCGCTCCGCGAACCGGTGGCGCGGCTCGCCCGCGTAGATGCGGTGGTGGTGAACGGCGGCCCGGGCCACTCGCATGGCGCCAATGAGCTGCGCATGGATCTGGAGGGCTCTGCGGCCGTGGCGCTCATCGGCGGTGCGGCGAAGCCGCTGGCCGAATTTAGCGGGCAAACCGTGCATGCGGTGGCCGCCATCGGCAATCCGCAACGATTCTTTGCGCTGCTGCGCTCGAAGGGCATCGAAGTGATCGAACATCCGCTGGCGGATCACGCGACGCTGCTCAGACAAGACATTTGTTTCGCTGACGGCCTGCCGGTGCTCATGACCGAGAAGGATGCCGTAAAATGCGCCAAGATCGCGGCCAGCGAACATTGGTACGTGCCGGTAGGCGCAATATTCCAAGCCCGGGACGCGGAAGCGCTGCTGGGAATCGTGGTAGATGCAATTGGGAGGCGCCTCGCGCGCGTGAGCTAGATGGACAAACGCTTGTTGGAATTATTGGTGTGCCCGATTTGCAAGGGGCCGCTGCGCACTGCCGGGTCCGGCGCTTCCCTGGAATTGATCTGCCGCCCCGATCGATTGGCCTATGCGGTGCGCGACGGAATTCCGATGATGGTGCCGGAGGACGCCCGCGCATTGAGCCCCGACGATCCGGTACTCGAAAATTAACGCCGTCGTGTTTCACGTCATCATTCCGGCGCGATTCGCATCGACGCGCCTGCCGGGAAAGCCATTATTGCTCATCGATGGACAGCCGTTGATTCAGCGTGTGTGGCAGCAGGCGCGGGCCAGCGGCGCGCGCAGCGTGGTGATCGCCA
>JAXDQN010000506.1:0-3442 GCA_034667865.1 Gammaproteobacteria bacterium | reverse complement strand
GCAGCGGATAAGGTGATCGCGTCAGCTGCAAATCCGCCTGCTCCAAATGGTTCAAGTACAAATGACAATCCCCGCCGGTCCACACGAACTCACCAACCTGCAAATCGCACTGCTGCGCCAGCATATGCGTCAGTAATGCATACGAGGCAATATTGAAAGGCACGCCGAGCAGCGCATCGGCGCTACGCTGATATAACTGACACGATAGCCGGCCGTCCGCCACATAGAATTGAAACAGGGCATGGCATGGCAGCAGCGCCATTTTCTCCAACTCACCCACGTTCCACGCGCTGACCAAGATGCGGCGCGAATTGGGGTTGGTTTTGAGCGCCTGCACGACCTGCGATAACTGATCGATGTGACGGCCATCGGCGGTGGGCCAGCTGCGCCATTGCTTGCCGTACACCGGCCCGAGATCACCCTGCGCGTCGGCCCACTCGTCCCAGATACTGACATCATGTTCCTTCAGAAACTTGATGTTGGTCTCGCCCTTGAGAAACCACAGCAGCTCATAAATTATGGAGCGCAGGTGCAATTTCTTGGTGGTCACCAGGGGGAAGCCGTCATTCAGGTCGAAGCGCATTTGGTAGCCGAACACGCTCAAGGTGCCGGTGCCGGTGCGATCGTCCTTGCGCGCGCCGCGCACGCGGATATGACGCAGCAAATCCAGGTATTGCCGCATTACGAGGGCGCGACGCTCAAGTTGCCGGACGGCGTATCGCGTCGATAGGCGTACAGCATCAGTCCTACTCCGATGAAGATCATCGGCGTGGTCAGCAGCATTCCCATGGTCAGCCAGTTGCCGGCCAAGTAGCCGATGTTGGCATCGGGCAGGCGTACCCACTCGACCACGAATCGGCCGCAGCCGTAGAGGATGAAAAATAAGCCGGTGGGCGCCAAGCGGGGCCGCGGCTTGGCGGTGAACCACCACAGCACCGCGAACAGCAACAATCCTTCCAGGCCCGCTTCGTACAACTGCGAGGGGTGACGCACCATGGCCACGCCATTGGCATCCTTCACCAGAAAGCCCCAGGGCAAATCCGTGGGTCTGCCCCACAACTCGCCGTTGATGAAATTGCCGAATCGTCCCGTCATTAGGCCGATACCCGGCAGGGGCGCGAGAAAATCGCACACGTCGGCCACATTCTTGTTCTTTACGCGCGCAAAAATCATGCCGGCGACAATCACGCCGGTTATGCCGCCGTGGAAGGACATGCCGCCATCCCAGATGCGGAACACGTTGAGCAGGCTCTCGGCCATGACTTCGTGGCCATAGACCAAACACCAGCCCAGCCGGCCGCCAACGATGACTCCCATGGCGCTGTAAAAAATCAGATCATCGACATCCAGGGGCGTCCAGGTGGATCCGGGCCGTTTCGCGCGCGATCGGGCCAAAACCCATGCCGCGACGAATCCAATGAGATACATGATGCCGTACCAGTGCACCTGGATGGGCCCGTGACCGAAGAACGGGCCGATTGAAAAGGCAATGGGATTGATGTGCGGATAGACCAGCATGCGCGCTACTTTAAACCGTCATTGACCCGACAGAAATAGGCTTTGAGATATCGGGTTTCCGGAATGGCCGGATGCACCGGATGGTCGGGCGCCTGCCCACCCTCTTCGAGGATTTGCAGCTGCTTATCCGCGCTGCGGGCCGCCTTGGCGATGGCGTCTTGCAGATCCTCGGCGCTGACATGAAAAGAGCAGGAACAAGACACCAGAATCCCGTCCGCTTCCAGGGCTTGCATTGCCAATTGATTCAACCGTTTGTAGGCCGCCAAGGCCTTGGGTAGATCCTTGCGGCGCTTGGCGAATGCCGGCGGGTCGATGACGATCAGATCGAATTTCTCACCTTGCTTGAAAATGGCTTCAAGCGTATCGAAGGCATCGCCCTTATGGGTCAGCAGCTTGACGCCGTTGAGTTCGCCATTGGCCGCCGCCAATTGCAGTGCGCCCGCGGAGCTGTCGACACAGGTGACTTCGCCCGCTCCGGCCTTCGCGGCGCGAACGCCCCATCCGCCCACATAGCTGAATACGTCCAATACGCGCGCACCCTTGCGTACGTACTTGGATAACGCGCGGCGATTTGACGCCTGATCGTAAAACCAACCGGTTTTCTGACCCTCCGCAAATGGCACGGTGAATTGCAGGCCGTCTTCGATGACCCGACCGTGATCCTCGAAAACGCCGCTCGCCGCCTCAACGTAGCTCGGCAGTCCTTCCATTTCCCGCGCCGAACTATCGTTCTTGAACAGCACCGCCTCGCACTTCAACACCTCGCGCAGCGCCTCGACGATTCTGGACTTCAAGGCTTCCATGCCGGCAGTGCCGATTTGCACCACGCAAGCGGCGCCATAGCGATCGATGACCAGGCCAGGCAGGCCGTCAGACTCCCCGTACACCAACCGATAGTAAGGCTTCGCGTACAGGCGCTCGCGTAAGCTGAGCGCGCTGCGCAGCCGTGTCACGAACCATGCCGTATCCGGAAATTTCCACGTCTCCAGCAAGCGCGCGCAAATCAACGAATTGGGATTTACGTAGGCCAAACCCAAGGCGCGGTCGTTGTGCGCCAAGACGCGCACCAATTCTCCCGCTTTGAGCTTGGTCAGGGGCGTCTGCTGGGCGTCGACTTCGTTGCTGAAGATCCACAGATGTCCGGCATTCAAGCGGCGATCTTCATTGCGTTTGAGGCGCAGCGCAGGCAATTGCGCCGCTTGAGTGACATCGGACATAGGGGGTACTTCGGCTAGAATGCGCGCATTCTAACTGACTAGGGCCCAGGGCATGCAGCGCAATCGCCTCGCCGCACAGACCAGTCCGTATCTGCTGCAGCACGCCGATAATCCGGTCGATTGGTATCCCTGGGGCGAGGAGGCCATGGGGCGCGCGCGCGCCGACAAGAAACCCATATTGCTGTCGATCGGATACTCAGCCTGTCATTGGTGCCATGTCATGGCGCACGAGTCCTTCGAAGATCCGCATACCGCCGAATTGATGAACCGGCTGTTCGTCAACATCAAAGTCGATCGCGAAGAGCGTCCCGACCTGGATAAAATCTATCAGGCTGCGCAGCAGATGATCACCCAAGGATCCGGCGGCTGGCCGCTCACCATGTTTTTGACGCCGGACGAGCAGCAGCCTTTCTTCGGCGGCACCTACTTCCCCAAGGAACCGCGCTACGGCATGCCGGCTTTCTCCGACCTGCTGCAACGGGTGGCGCAATACTACCGGGAGCATGGCGGAGAAATCGCCGCGCAAAATGAGCAGCTTAAGCAGGCCTTCGCTGCCATGTCGCCGGCGCCGGCCACAGCTGATTTGGCGATGAGCGCCGCGCCTCTCGCTGCCGGGCGCGCGGCCTTGGAGCGATCGTTTGACGGCGTCGCCGGCGGCTTCACGCGCGCGCCAAAATTTCCGCATGCCGGCAGCATCGAGCGGTGCA
>JAXDQN010000505.1:0-2930 GCA_034667865.1 Gammaproteobacteria bacterium | reverse complement strand
CGCGACATGGCGGTGGTGGTGCTGCAGCTGATGAAGGCGGCCAGCATGCTCAGCGATGAGGAAGGACTGTCCGGTCGCGCGACGGCGGTACGCGAGTTGCAGGTGCTGGCGGTCCATTACTTGGAACAGCGCCTGTGACGATACGATTTATAGCCGGATTGCAGGCTATTCCTCAAGCGGCGGCTAGCATGCGAATTTCGCGCTGGGGATATGGAATGCCGATGTTTCTGCGACGCAACTCCTCCACGATCGCAAGATTGAGTTCGCCGGCAATCGTGCCGTAATCCGCCACCGTCACCCAAGGCTTGATCGATATCTGGATCGAGGAATCCGCGAGCAATGCCGCCTGAATGATCGGCGCCGGGTCCGCGAGGATGCGGGTATTGGCTTCCACCAGATCACGGATGACATCCAGCGCAACTCTCAAGTCGGTCTCGTAGGCGACTCCCACGCACACCACGGCTTGGCGGATGCGTCCGTAATTCTGCAGGATTTCGCCCACCACTTTGCGATTCGGCACCACGACACGAGAATGATCCGGATGATGGAGCGTGGTGGAGAAGAGGTTGATGACGCTCACTTGGCCTTCGACGCCTACCACGTCGATGTATTCGCCAACCCGATACGGTTTGGTGAAAATGATCGTTAGCCCCTCCACGATGTTGCTCAGCACTCCCTGCATGGCTAGGGCGATGCCCGCACCCGCGACGCCGAGGCCTGCGATTAGCGGTAGGAGCTCGACGCCGAGATTCTGCAGCGCAAGTATCGCAAAGGCGAGCACGATCAGAATACGTGCAATGCGTGTGAACAGCATGCACACCGGCGGCTCGAGCTCGAAGCGATGCAGCCCCTTGAGGAGCGCCTTGCCGGCCCATCGGGCCATGATCACGCCGCATGCCATGATCAGTATTGCCGCGAGCAGCTTCGGCCCGACTCGGATGGCGAGATCGATCAGTTGGGACTTGATGTGGTCGATGGAATTGAAGCCGTCGTTCATGATCGTCTCCCTGTTGGATATGAGTCCGAATGCGATGTTAGCGCTCCGGCGCCCCTGCCTGCCACGCTTGCGGCCTCCACCATCTTGGCAGGTGCTGTGTGACGCTTGAGCGCGCATAGCGCTCATCGATCAAATAGAGCGTTCCCCGATCGGACGTGGAGCGAATCACGCGCCCCGCGGCCTGCGCCACTTTCTGCATTCCGGGATACAAGTAAGTGTACTCATGGCCCACGCCGAAACACTGTTGCAGGCTGTTGGCGATCGCCTCATTTACGGGGTTGACCTGCGGAAGTCCAAGCGTCGCAATGAACGCGCCGATCAGCCGATTGCCCGGCAAGTCGATCCCTTCCGCGAAAGCGCCCCCTAATACTGCGAAACCGATGCCTGAACCATTCGGTTCGAATCGGGCGATAAAACCGCAGCGCTCGTTTTCGCTCATGGCGCGATGCTGCGTCCAGGTGGGGATGTGCGCATGGCAGCGCGAAAATTCTGCGTGCAGATTATCGAGATAATCAAAGCTGCTTAAAAAAACCAGATAGTTGCCGGGCTGCGCGAGATATTGATTCGCCACCAGCGTCGCAATGGGCGACAGTGAGGCGGCCCGTTGCTTCCAGCGCGTCGAGATATCGCCGACGATACGAACGCTGAGCTGTTCGGCGCTGAACGGGGAGGGAACATCCAAGAAGATCGCGTCGTCGGCAAGCCCCAACAAGTCTTTATAGAAGCCGGGCGGATTCAAGGTGCCGGAAAACAAAATGGACGCGTGCGTGGCTGCAAAGCGCTTTTTGAGAAACGGTGCGGGAATGACATTCCGAATGCAGAGAGTCGAGCCTGAGATGTCGAAGATAGAGTGATTGGCAAACTCGTCTGCGAGCTGGCAAAAATGCAGCGCCTCAAAATAGAAGCGCTCCAGTACCTCGCCCAGTAGTTCGATTTGATCGCCGGCAAACTCGCTTAGTCGTGTGACCGCCTGCTGAAGTGTCGTCAAGAACGGGCCGGGTAAGCTTTCGAGGACACAGTAGGCGCCGGTTTGGGTGTCGCACAGATCCGTCCAGCGACGCGCAAGTTGGCTAAGCACACGTTTGATAGGCGCGGGCGCTTGATCCACAGCCGCCTGCAAGTCAGTTTCCTTCAAGGTCGCGGTGTGCATGGCGCGCGCGCGTTCGATCAGGTTGTGCGCCTCATCGACCAACAGGCCCACACGCCATTCATTTTCTGCCGCCAGACCGTAGAGCAGTCCGCCGGTGTCGAAATAATAGTTGTAGTCGCCGACGACCACATCCGCCCAGCGCACGAGTTCCTGACTCAAATAGTAAGGGCAGACCTGGTGTGCGGCGGCCACGCTGCGCAGGGCCGCTTGATCTAAGTGACGTACCGCCACCGCGGCGGTGCGCGCGCGCTCCAGTCGATCGTAAAATCCTTTGGCCAGCGGACAGGATTCTCCATGGCAGGAACGCTCCGGGTGCACGCAGGCCTTCTCGCGCGCCACGAGTTCGAGCACGCGCAGCGTCAAGTCGGGCTGGGAACTTTGCAGCAACTGAGTCGCCTCGAGCGCAGTCTTGCGACCGGTGGTTTTGGCGGATAGATAAAAAATCTTGTCGAGCTTGCCCGCGCCCAGGGCTTTGAGCATCGGGTACAGCGTACCAACCGTTTTTCCGATGCCGGTGGGTGCCTGTGCGAGAACGCAGTGTCCACGTGTTGCCGCCTTGTAGACGGCTTCCGCGAGCAGCCGCTGGCCGGCGTGAAAATCCGCGTGGGGAAATTTAAGGGCCTGCAAGCCCTTGTTTCGGGTGATTTGGTGAGCAGTCTCGGACGCGGCCCAGGCTGAGAATTGCGCGCAGGCAGCGACAAACTCAGCTTCCAGGGTGTTGGCGTCCACGCGTTCTTGAAGGACCGTCTCTTCTTGACTGTCCACATCGAAGTACACGAGCGC
>JAXDQN010000504.1:0-11788 GCA_034667865.1 Gammaproteobacteria bacterium | reverse complement strand
GAAGTCGACGGAGATCGTGCCAGGTTCCACTGCCGGGGACAGGCGCGCACCAGTCTGGAACTCTTGGGCGGCGCACCTCGGAAGAGATTGCATCACGTGCGGTTCCGCGCCGAGGGTCTTCCGGCGGTGCGGGCGGCGGCTCTCGCGGGCGGCGGCACCGAGATACCGCCGCCCGAGGGCTTTGACAGCGAGGGGCTATGGCTGCGCGATCCTCATGGCATGCGCCTACATCTGGTCGAGGCCGAGGCCGATCCACCACTATCGCGTGAATCCGCGTTTGTCATCAACAGCCCCGGCCACGTCGTGCGCACGCGGCGGTCCGCGATTCTGCCGAAGAAGGCCTATGATCAGGTGTGGCCCCGTAGGTTGGGGCACGTCTTGGCGTTTACTCCGGATGTGGACGCCAGTATCGACTTCTACACTCGCTGTCTGGGCATGGCCCTGGCCGACCGCGCCCAGGATGTCATCGCCTTCCTTTGCTGCAGGCGCGACAGCGACCATCACGTCTTGGCCTTTGCGAAGTCGCCGGGCGTTGGATTTCACCATGCGAGTTTCGAGGTCGGCGACCCTGATGAAGTGGGCAGAGGCGGCCGTCGTCTGCAGGAGTTGACTGGAAAGGGTGATTGGGGTGTCGGACGGCACACCATCGGATCGAACTTTTTCCATTACATCCAGGATCCCTGGGGAAGCTGGTTCGAGTACTACTCGGACATGGACTTCATCGACGATCATGCTCTGTGGTCGCCGACCAACTACGACCTCGAAGACAGTCTGGCGAATTGGGGACCTGCCGTTCCCAACGACTTCGTCCATAACTACGAAACGGATGATTGACAAAAACCGTCGGAACAGCAACTATTTGTCAATGATGTGCTTGCGCCGTCGCCGCTGGATGCGCCTATGAGTTCGCCCAAGTCCGCGGTCGGGGCGCCCGGCCAGATCCCGCTTCAGGCGAGTCTCGAACGAGGCGAATGACTGGAATGCCATTCGCGACTGGGGCGACCGCATGGCAGGCGAACGGATTCCGATCGTGTGGGGGCCCTGGCGGTATGGTCCCGGCAACTGGGTCGAGATCTGCGCCGAGCTGGACAACAGGAGAATTCAATGAGGCTCGCCAGCTTCCGCATCGGCGATCGCGATACTTGGGGCATGGTCGAGGGCGACCAGGTCATCGACCTTGGCAACGTATACGGTGAGCGTTTCACCGGTCTTCGCAGCGTCATCGCAGCAGGCGCGTACGTTACGGGCCGCCGCCGCGGCCAAGGCGGCGAGAGTCCCGCTTGCCTCGATAACCTTATTGCCGGTCATTCCGGATCCCAGCAAGATTCTCTGCATCGGGCTCAACTACGACGCGCATCGGCTCGAGACCGGTCGCGAGAAGCCGGCCTGACCGATACGTCGCCGCCGCATTTGCAGTCACGGACGCTGCCCGCGCGGCGCGAGATTTCGAGGCACTTCGCGCCGCGACGTGGGGAGAGCATCGCGCCGCCGCTTCAATAGCATGAGATTCGAAGACACGGCATTTCAAAAGAGGAACTGATGACGAGATTCTCATCGGACACGCTAACGGACCGGCTGGAGATACGCGAGGCGATCGATAATTGGGTGCTGTGGCGCGACGCGGGCGATTGGGACCGTTTCTCCACGCTGTGGCACTCAGACGGGTGGATGGTAGCGACCTGGTTTCAGGCGCCGGCGGCCGACTTCATTGACAGGAGTCGCAATGCATTCGACGCCGGGCTGCGGGTTCTTCATAGCCTCGGCGGCAGCAGTATCGATGTACACGGATCCAGAGCCATTGCGCAGACAAAGATGGAAATTGTCCAGAGGGCTCCCTTGCATGGGGTATTGGTTGATGTGGCTTGCCGTGGCCGCTTCTGGGACGCATTCGAGAAACAGGATGGATGCTGGCGCTTGCTGTTGCGCCGGCTCGTCTACGAGAGTGACCGGATGTCTCCGGTTGATCCTGGCGCCAGCGTCTCGCTGGACAGCGAGCTCTTAAATGCCTACCCAGAGGGCTATCGACACCTTGCCTACCTACAGACCCAGTTGGGACTGCAGGTGGCGAACAATTTGCCAGGCACTCGCGGGCCGGAGATTGAAGCCCTACGAGAGGTGAGCGCTCGCTGGCTGGAGGACGGGCGGAGGACTGCCTTATGGAGCAAGCTCTCCGCCGTTGGCTGAAGCATCAAATTACAGCGCTCGCTGCAAGAGTCTCCCTACGTGCGCCAGTTCTCAAGCAGCCCGGTCTGATGGGGGAATAGACCATGCCTACCGGAAGCCCCGGGGAGGGCGTAGATGGCAACTCTTAGATCTTGATATTTTGATTGGCGCAGATGCTGAGAACAGCAAAGCTGTGATTGCTGAAGAGGGCATTACGCACCTCCCCCTTGTTCAAGCCGTCGTCGACATGCTCTGTCAGGCCGTGCCCTCGCGTAGCCACTTGACGCACTCGGCGGTGTTCATCAGCGACACCTGGATATTGCGCAACTCCGCCACGCCTTTCTCATAGATGCCTGAGACCGCGTCATCAACGACGATCAGGCGCAGGTCGCGATTGCTGGCTCCATAGATCGACGCGCGCGGACAGTTGGGGAAATTGCAACCGCAGAACACCACAGTATCGACGCCCAACTGCTGCAGGTGGACCTCGAGGCCGGTCTGGTAGAACGCGTCCCAACGCGGCTTATACATCAGCCACTCGCACTCGCCAACCGGTTGGAAGCGTCCGGCAAGCAGTAAGTCCGCATCGAGCTTCACATCCGCCCGTGGCTTGAGTGCATTGACCAGGTCGGCACCGGCACTTCCCGGCGCGGCGATGCGGGCGCCTTTCTCGATGAACTCACGGCGGCAGGCGTCGACATTGCTGCCGTCTGGCTTATACAGGCGCACTACATGAACGATAGGCCGTCCCGCGCGGCGGAAGGCCTCAGCTAGCATGCGAATCGCCGCCAAGCGCTCGTATGTGCCGGCGATCTCTGCCGGTGCACCTGGCAGCACGAAATCGTTCTGAACGTCGATGGTGATCAACGCGGCCGCGGCGGCGTGCGGATGAGTATAAGTCAGTTCAGAAAGTGCGGCCATGTGGGGTTACTAGCAGCGCAAGGCCGCAGAGTTCTCTCCGCGGCCCTGCATTTTCGACGTGCGCGCGAAGGCGCCTATTTCACGCTGTAGCCGCGCCCCTGTAGGCAGGCTGCCTGCGCCCTCAGATAATCCTGACGCTTTGCGGCAGGCACTGAGATCACGGCTGTGCTGCCGGCCGGTGGCGAATCAATCCCCGTTTGGCCGCCGGCCCACTGCCGGCATTCGAAGCGATCCGCTGATTGCTGGGCTGTCGTCTGACCATTCGTGGGATACGCAAACAGGTTCAGGTCTGGGCCTTGGGCCGTCACTTGGTTCGCCAGGCTCTCCGGAGCACGAACAGTTTCATATTGACCCATCGATCCGTTCCACTGGTAGAAGTTGTCATTCGCGTAGTAGTACGGAACGCCGCCCCACTCATACGTCGAGTAATAGAATGGCAGAGCGTCGAAAAACAGACCGTAGCCGAGAAGACCGAAGCCGTCGTAAAAGCCGCCGCCAAAGCCAAAGCGGCCAAACCCAAAACCGCGGTCGCCGAATCCCCTGTGACCGAAGCCGCCACGACCGCCGTGTCCACCACCGTGGCCGCCGCCGAAACCTCCGCCATGACCGCCGCCGAAACCTCCGCCATGACCACCACCGCCACCGCCATGACCACCACCGCCACCGCCACCGTGGGCGTTCGCGACGGGCGCCGTACTCAGGAGGGCCATACCGAGTACTATCGCGCCAAGGCGTAACTTGGCCATCACCGCTGAATTCATCATTACGTCACCTCAGATGCTTTCTTATGCAGTTCGTTGTTGGAGTTCGTCTAGGTAGACCTGCCCTCCGCAGTCTTTATTCCAGCATACTTGCTTATGTTTCGCGCAATAGCGACAAGTCATCGTCCGTGTCCGACGAGCGATCGGACTGCAACCACAGGTGGAAGAAATTCAGGCAAAGCCACGGGTACCGGATCGCTGTGGGCCCGCGTGCCGGTCAGAAAGTGTTCACGCTACGAACGGTGCCTGCGCAGGTGTGCCGCAGGCAGGACAGGTCAGATACCTGACCGTTGGCGGATACGCGGTTTCGTTTCACCCGCAGCCGCGTGCGGCCTGGGAAGGGGACCACCAGATTCGCGGCGGGAGCTTACCGTATGTTCATGCCCGCGCACTGCGAGACTTGCCGATACGCCGCTTCGGCGGGATACAGGGCCTCCAGCTTTCGCATCACGCCATTGGTCCATCCGAAGCCGTCCTGGTTCGGGTACTCGCCGCCCCCGCCTTTGCGATCGGTGCGGATCACGTCGTATTTCTCGACCAGCTTGCCGCTGTCCTCATACACCACGTTGACGGTCCGCATCCAGCGGCAGGCAATCGTCTCCGCCAGCCCGTCCTGATGGTAGCGACGTAGCCCATCCACGGCGATCCACTGTAGGGGGGCCCATCCGTTGGGGGCGTCCCACTGCTGCCCGGTATCGAAGGGTGAGGTCACGACGCCGCCCGGTTTCAGCAATTGCTCACGCACGGTGCCGGACACGGCGGTTGCCTGCGTGTCCGAAGCGACCGCGACGAACAACGGATACAAGGTGGCCGCGGACACTCGGGTGATCGCCGCGCGGCGGGTCCAGTGATAATCGAAGTACGCGCGCTGCGCGGGATTCCAGAGATAGCGGTCGATGGCGGCCCGGCGCGCGGCCGCGCGGTGCGTGAAGTCCCGCACGCAGGCTGCATCCGACGCGCGCTCGCAGCCGGCGCGAATCGCGTTCTCCAGTCCGTACATCAGGCTGTTGAGGTCGATGGGTACGATCTCGGTCGTCTCGATGGTCGAGAGGTCATTGGGATCGGCGAACCAGCGCGACCCGAAATCCCAGCCGCTCTCGGCAGCGGCGCGCAGATCCCGATACACGGTGCGGGCCGGGCGCGTGCTCGCGCGCGCAATCTTCACGTCCTCGGCATAGGATTCGTCGCGCGGCGTGTCGCTGTCGTCCCAGAAGCGGTTGAGGATCGAGCCCCCCGGCAGCGCCACCACGCGGCGGTGCGCGCTGCCCGCGGCGAGCCCTGATTCGCCCTCCATCCAAAATGCATACTCGCCTTTGAGCTGCGCCAGGTAGCGCGCAAATCCTGCCGCGGGATCGCCGTGCGAGGCGAGGCTGACCATCGCGAAGAAGAAAGGCGGCTGGGAGCGGCTCAGGTAATAGGTTCTTGCGCCGTTCGGCACATGACCGTAGGTGTCGATGCAGTGTGCGAAGTCGCGCACCATGTTGTCCACCAGATCGCTTCGGCCGCTCTCGATGAGACCGAGCATGGTGAAGAACGTATCCCAGTAATAGACCTCGCCAAAACGTCCGCCGGGCACGACATAGGGCTCCGGCAGCGGCAGGAGCGAGCCGTAGGGCGGCACGCTCGGCGTGGAGCGCGTCAATAACGGCCACAATTGATCGATATGCCGGTCGATGGGCACGATGCTCGCGGCCGCATGCGGTGCCGTGACTGCGATTGGCAACGTGAAATACGCCTCGACGAAGGCCTTCAGCGCCTCGGCGGATGCCGGCCGTTCGGCGTGATAGCGTGCGAGGATCTCGGCAGGCGCGGTCTTCGGCACTGCATCGGGAAAGGTCTTGCCGTCGGGATAGATGTGCGCGGTTTGGACCGCGGCGAACAGATCCTTGAACAGGCTCTGCGGCGATTCGAGGAGCGGGGTTGCCGCGGTCCCCGCCAGCGACCAGCCGACGAGCGCAGCCGCAACGAGGTGTCGGAGGCGCTCGGCTCTCACAGGTTCCACTCCTCCGCGCCCGAATACGGCCGGCGGGCATACACGCCGAAACTCAAGATACCGGCGTAACAGAGCGCCGGCACCGTGAGCGCGAATTGCCAACCGTGCCAATCGGCCGCATGGCCGGTGATCCACGGAACGATGGCGCCGCCGACGATGGCCATGCAAATGATGCCCGAGCCCTCAGCGGCTCGCGGTCCCAACCCCTCGCAGGCCAGCGAGAAGATGGTGGGAAACATGATGGAGTTGAACAATCCGACGGCGAGCAACGACCAGCCGGCCACGGCGCCATCGGTGTTGGCGGAGATCAGCAGCAATGCAATCACCACGGCGGCATCGCACGCCAGGATCTTGCCCGGCGAGAACGTGCGCAGCAGATAGGCGCCGACGAAACGCCCCAGCATGGCCCCTCCCCAGTAAAACGGCACGAGCTTGCCTGCCTCTTCCGGGCCCAATCCGAGAACGGATTTTTGCATGAGATAGAGAACGATCGATGAGCCGATCGCGACCTCGGCCCCGACATAGAGAAAAATGCACAGCGCGCCGAAGCTGAAGCGCCGCTGCCGCAGCAGCGCGAAAGGATGCCCGAGCACCGAGTGGTCCTCGGCGGAGACTTCCTTCAAGCGGTTTCGGCGCAACCAGACCACCGCCGCGAGCAGCACCAGCGCCGCGGCGATGCCGAGGTAGGTCTGCGCTATCACCGGCGTTTCCTGGCTTCGCAGTGCGCTGCGCGCCGCATCGCTCAACTGTCCCGGATCGATCTTCGCCAGGGATCGCAGGATCAGGATCGAGCCTACGTAGGGAAACAGGGTCGTGCCCAGCGAATTGAATGCCTGCGCGAAGGTCAGGCGGCTGTGCGCCGTGCGCGGCGGCCCGAGCATGGAGATCAGCGGGTTCGCCACGACTTGTACGATGGTGACGCCAGCCGCCAGGACGAACAGCGCCGCGAGAAACACGCCGAACAGGCCGAACGAGGACGCAGGAATGAACAGCAGGCATCCGGCCGTCATCATCAACAAGCCGAGCACCGCTGTGCGCACGTAGCCAATCTTGCGCACCACCGCCGCTGCCGGCAGCGAGATGACGAAATAGGCGCCGAAGAAGGCAGATTGCACCAGCATCACGTCGCCGTTGGTGAGCGTGAACAGAGCCTTCAGTTTGGGGATGAGCACGTCGTTCAAGCTCGTAATCCCGCCGAAGATGAAGAACAGCGCAAAGACGACCAGCCTCAAATCCGGTGCGTCGGTGAAGTTGCCCGCCTCGCACTCGGGGGCCGCCCGATCGACGGGTGGTTTTCGCGCAATGCTCTGTGAGGCGTCCATGGCTGGATGATGGCACGCACAGCGCGGCGTGTGACTTTTAGATCGGTCACCCGCCGCGTGCGCGGCCCTCTAGGTCAGAATTTGTACTTCAACTGGATGTTCTCCTCGCGTCCGAAAATCGGGCGCCCGAGCGCGAAACCGCCGGCGGTGCCGCTGGTGCCGCTCAGGGCACGCGCGTCCTGTTCCGTTATGCCGAGCGCGTTGGTGAGGTTCGAGCCCTGCAGCCGCACCTCGAAGTGATCGCCGATTTCAGAGATGATGCCCGCATCGAGCGTCTGATAGGACGGCAGCACCTGGGCATTGCCCGGGTCGGAGAAGCGCAGCCCGATGTAGCTGTAGGTCAGCTGGAAGCGCACCTTGCCCCACGGCACCGGCACGTCGTAGGCGGGCGTCAGGCGAGCCTGGAACCGCGGCTGACGCTGCAGCACGTTGCCGTCGGCGCCCACGTTGCCCGCCAGGATGATGTGCGTGTAAACCGAATCCTGCCAGTTGCCGCTGAGCCCGAGGCTCAGGTGCTCGATGGGCTGCCACACCTCGGTGAAGTCGATGCCCGTGCTGCTCGTGCCGTAGGAAAAGGCGATGTTCTGAAGACCGGTCGAAGTAGTCACGAATTGCTGAAACGGCACACCCGAGAAGGTGCGACGGAAGACGTCCACGTCCGCGTACAGGGTCGGCGTCTGGATTCGATAGCCGAGCTGCAGATTGCGGATGTTCTGGGTCTGCGGCGTGCCGTTGCGCAGGTCATCGAAGCTCGGGAAATGCACGCCGTAATCGCCGCGCGCGTAGGCGCTCATGTGATCGGTGATTTCGTAGGTCGCGCCGATGGCACCCGAGGGCTTGGTCTTCTTGAACTGCGTGCACTCCTGCGAGTTGGCGAGGGCGATGGTCGCGTCGCAGCTATAGCTGGTCCAGGTGCCGTTCGGAACGCTCACGGAGCTGTTCCAAAGGCTCAGCGGATTCGTGGTAATCGCCTCGTTCGTGTCGTTCTCGATGGTGCCGCTCACCTGTTGCTGCTCGATGCGAAAGCCGGCATCGAGTACCCACTGACCGATGCGCCAGTTGTCGGAGGCGAACAGCGCCACGTTGCGACCCGAGTAGTGGTCGATCAATGTGAACGTCGAGGCGCTGGTGAGGCCATTCTCGGAAATGATGGCGCCGTTGTTCAAGGTGAGGTTGATCAGACTCGAGTTCGGTGTCGCCGTCATGAGCTCGTTGTTGCCGAGGTACCAGGTATCGTCCGACTTGTAGACGGCGAGGTAGCCGCCGACGGTGAGCTTGTTGCCGGGCACGATATCGAAAGTGAAGCGCAGATCGTCGGTGAACGATTGCAGCTGCTTGTCCACGACAAAATAGCCGTTGGTCATCACGTATTGATTCGGATTGACCGCGCCACCGCCGTTCACATACGTCGCGGTACCACTGGTCGCCGGCGCCACGCCGGTGCCTGCGAGGGCGGTGTTTGCCGACGTAATGGAGCTCGCGATGAAAGCCGATATGGTGACGGGCGGGGCACTGCCCGTGAAAATGCCGGTCGTCGGCATATCGCCCCCGGTGAACTGCGCCTTGTTCGACAGGTGCACGCCGTCCGCCACGTCGAAGTCGAAATCGGCGCCGAAGGTGTGCAGGTTCGAGCCGCGCCCATTGGCGAGATTCGCGGTCAACGGCGCGCAGCCGGGACACTCCTGCACGGACAGACCTTGGATCCCGGTGCCCGCGTACCAGCCGGTCAGCGGATTGAAGCCTGGAAACGCCGAGTAGGAGACGTTCTTGCCGGTGCCCGTCGCCACCAGTGGAACGTCCGCGATAAAGAGGTTCTTGTCGTTCAGCTCCCGAAAATAAAACAGCACCTTGCCCTGCTCGAGGGTGTGCGAGAGAGTCGCGGTGATCTGTCCGCCGTCATCCGCGGGGAACTGCGATTTGCGAATGCCGTCCGATTGACGATAGAAGCCGCCGATGCTGAAGAACCAGTCCTTGGACAGCGACCCGCCGTAAAAGCCGTCGATCCGGTACATGCCCTCCGAGCCGTAGGTGATCCCGAGACTGCCGTGTTCGACCTCGGAGCCTTCACGCAGGATGAAGTTGGCGGTGAGGCCCAACTGCCCGTCGGAGAAGAGAACGCCCGGTCCGCCCACGACCATTTCCGCACGCTCGACCGTGTCGTCGAGTCGGAACATGGAGGAGTCGTCCAGGAACGACAGGTTGTGGGACGGATAGATCGGCGAGCCGTTGATCGAGTAGGTCACATAAGGTGCGCCGCTGCCGCCCGGATAGCCCGCGAGCTCGATGTTGGGCCCGGCCTGGCCGCCGCCGGACTCTGCCCACACGCTCGGCACGATCTTGAGCAGATCCGCGGAGCTCGAGGGATTCACGTTGTGAATCTCCTCGAGGCTCGCGGTGGTGATTTGAAAGCTTGCATCGAGCTTTCGGGTCGATTGCGCCGTCGCCGTAACCACCAGTTCGTCCAATGTGTTGGTGTTGGCCGCGCTCGCATCCGTTGCTGCCGCCGGCGGCGCTGCGCCCTGAGTTGTCGTGTCTTGAGCGCTGGCGTGGCCGCCGGAGAGGAGTGCCCCTCCGAGCGCGAAGAGCCCCGCGATGCGCGTAAACAATCCTCGATGATTCATCGTACTGTCCCCCTTGCTTTGACTGTCGCTGCCGACCGGGTCGTTTGCCGCTCCTGTGTCGCGGGGCGGCGGATCTTGAGCGCGTCGCGCATCGCTCACCGCACTGATGGCGATGGTCGACGTACTCACTTGATTGAAGAACAGCCCGGTGCCGCCCAACAATCGTTTCAGTCCATCGACGACCGTGAAGTCGCCGCGGACTGAGGGGGTTTGATGCTTGGCCACAAGGGCGGACGAGAACACCAGCGTGATGTCGGCCTGTCTTGCGAACTCATTGAGAGCCGATGCGGCCGCTTGCGATTGGATATCGAAATGTCGCACCGCATCGTCGGCATAGGCTTGTGCGCCGATCAACGCCAGCGCGAGACAGCGAATCATCAATCGCGTGCGCATGACACTCCCCCACATTGCCCACCCCGACGTCGCCGAAGGGCGATGCGGGACGAGCTTTGTAAGGACTAGACGCGTGGCTCGAAAAAAACCGCTATTGGATGCAATCAATTTCTGCAGGACCGGCGCGGCGCGGTCGTTCAGCGCCGTGGATCGATATATATGACCCCGTCCGGCGAGCGGCGGATCGCGACGGGTAGCGCCGACTGAAGGCCCTGAAAGAAATCCTGGACGTTGTCGGTGCGAAATCGGCCGCCGACGCGCAACGCCGCCGTGTCGGGGTCGCTCACCACGATCCGCGCGTCGGTGTAGCGCTCGATTTCGGCGATGGCGTCCGAGAGCGGCTCGCCGTCGAAAATGATGGCGCCCTCGCGCCAGGCCATCTGGCTCGACAGTTGTTCCGGGGTCACAGCCTTCACTGAATAGTCCGCGCTGGCGGTCGATAGCCGCTCTCCGGCGCGGACGGCCCGAAGCGCAGCAGCCGACCGGCGGCTTGGAGTTCCGGCGGCATCCGGCCCGGATCCCGTGGGCGAGGCTTGGACCTCCACGCGTCCCTCGTTGACCACGATGTCCACGTGCTGATCCGCACGCAGGCGAACTTCGAACTCGGTACCGACGGCACGTACCACCGCATCGCCCGCGTGCACGAGGAAGGGCCGCAAGCGATCGTGCGCCACCTGGAAATGAGCCTCGCCCTTGCGTAGATGGATCTCGCGGATCCGGCGGCTCAAATTGGTCTCGACGATGGAGTTGGTGTTCAGGCCGATAATCGAGCCGTCCGCCAGGGTCACATCGCGCTGCTGGCCGACGGCGGTCGAGAAGGTCTGGATCTCGCTGCCCTGGCGCGTCCATAGAACGGCGGCGAATACCCCGACGAGCACGGCCGCGGCAGCACCGAGCCACCAGCGCGGCGATAGATGAGCGCGTGGACGCCGCGCCGCGTCGGTGAACGTGGCCAGCTTCTCATCGCGCTTCGCCTCGGCCAATCCGTCCAAGGTCCGCCACACCTTGGAAAAATCATCGAAAGCCCGCCGATGACGAGCGTCCTGCCGCAGCCACGCCTCGAAGGCTTCGCGGTCCGCGGGGCCGAGCTCCTCGCCATCCAGGCGCCAGGTCCATTCAGCGGCCTCCTCGTCGATCTCGGTGCGAGTGCGGAATTTGACGATATCACTCATCAGCCGTCCCCGCGATCGAAGGCTCGACGGCGCGAATCGCCGGGGCTCGAGGGCTCAGAAGCGTCGAGCATGCCCTTCTCCCGGAGATAATCCCGGCAACGGAGCAGGCCCTTGGCCACATGTTTCTCGATCGTACTGTGCGACACACCCAACACTTCCGCGATTTCCGTATGAGAGAGTTTGTAGACCTTGCGAAGCACGAACACTCGCCTGCACAGCGGCGGGAGACGGTCCACCGCAGCGCAAAACGATTCGAACCGCTGGCGTGAATCGATTTGCTCCTCCGGCGGGGGCTCTATGGTATTGACGTCCAGCGGGGCAAAATCCGCCACTGTGTCGGTGGCGCGGGAGATCTGGCGCCGTGCCCGCTCCACCGCCAGGTTATGAGCGATTCGAAACAACAAGGCGCGCGGCGAGCCCACCGCGTCGCGATCCTCGATCG
>JAXDQN010000503.1:0-6025 GCA_034667865.1 Gammaproteobacteria bacterium | reverse complement strand
CCGGGCTCCAGGTCTGGCTCAGCGGCGCAGCGTGAGAAACATACTCCACTCCGATATCCACGGTACCGTACAGCGTGATGCCGTTCCAGGTCAGCGCGCCGGAGTCATTTTTCTGCGCCGGAGCGGACGTGGAAGAGGGCGTGGTGCTGAGCCGATCGATCTTTTGCTGCATCTGACGCACTTGATCCTTAAGTGCCTGAATATCAGAAGAGCTGTCGGCAAGGGCAATCGCCGGCGAGATGCCAATGGCGGCGCAGGCCCCCATCGCAGCCAGGATGGACTTGCGCAGTTGAAAAGTATGCATTGCGTTGACTCCCGCGTTTTTCGATTGTTGGATTTAATCGACGTTTTGTTACATCAATATGACAGCGTTATTTGCCGACAATTCTACTGCCTTTCGATAGGATGCCACATATATCATAGGCATGACAATTTGAGTTTCATCGATGTGTCATTTTCGCCACAATGGGTGGTAAATGCTTCGTGACTTGGATCCGCGGCGCAGCTTGGTGGCCGGCATCATCTGGTTGATGGTGGCGCTGGCGGCGAGTTTCGCCATTGCCGCCTCGATATGGGCCGGCAGTGTGGCACGCGATATCGTGGTGCAGCAGCACGTCCGCAGGCTGGCGCTCGAGACGCAACAGCAGGCCTCCGACTTGAGCCAGGCGGTGAGCGCCCGGCTCGAAGCCGTCAAATCCTCGGGCGCACTGACACCGGCCCAGATGTTCGTGCATCTGGCCAAAGACTATCCGCAATTGAGCTGGGTCGCCGCCGCAGACACGACCGGCTTGGTTGTCGCCGGCGCGGGCGTAAGCGCCGGCGCCTCACAGGAGGCGTGGTTTGCAGGGGGTCGATCCGGGCTTTGGCTGGGCCTGATGGAAGGCCCCGGCCCCACGCCATTCGGCGACATGTCGGTGCCGCTGCGCGATGCATCCGGTCGCGCCGTCGGGGTGATCGCCGCGCATCTGACCTGGCCCTGGGCTTCCGGCGACGTGGGGCACTTGAGTCAGGCATTGGATCCGCGCGGTTCGGCGCAATCGCTGATCTTGTCCGATAGCGGACTTGTCGCGGTGGGACCGCGGGGATTGCGCGACACGGTCTGGAGCGGCGTGCGCATCGAGGAACCGCGATCGCCCGCCTCCCCCGAAGTTTCCACGGATCCGCATTTCGAGCGCCTGCCCGATGGCAGCACGGCGCTGATCGCGCGGGCGCCGCTGAGACAGTTCGATGCCGGCGGCGCCGGCGGATGGCAGGTACAGCTGAGCGAGCCGAAAGACATCGTGTATCAGCGCGCCAATGCGCTGGCAGTGCGAATCTGGTGGATTTCGCTGTGCTTGGGCACGATCACTGCGCTGCTCGGAGCCGTTGCCGCGCGCCATTTGACCAACCGGCTCAAGAATCTCAGCCGTTCAGCCGCGGCCGTCGGCCGCAATGAAAGCGCGCGCATCGAGGTGCCGAGCGGACATGACGAAGTCGCGCAGCTCGCCGGGGCGTTCGCCAAAATTCTCGACGATCTGCGCCAGGAGAGAACCGAACTTCTGAACCTGAGCAGCGAGTTGGAGCGCCGTGTGGCGATCAGGACGCGCGAAGTCGAACGCCTCGCCGATGAGTCGCGTTACGCCGCCATCGTTCGCGAAAGACTGCAGATCGCGCGCGATCTGCATGACACATTGGCACATTCGATGATGGCCATGATCAGCGAGGTGCGGCTGCTGCGCAAGCTGCAGGAGCGCGACCCCGCCGCCCTACCGGATGCACTCGCGCGAGCCGAGGCAGTCGCGCACGCGGGGCTCAACGAAGCGCGCTCCGCCATCGATCAAATGCGCGGCAACTCAGTGCGTGACACCGGTCTTGGGCCCGCCCTTTCCGGGGCGGTCGAGCGCTTCCGGGACCGCACCGGGGTCGCCGTGGAAACACGCATCGATGGCAGCGCCGCGCGCTTTGGCGATGAACGCGCCGAGGTGATTTTTCGCATGACCGAAGAGGCCCTGCGCAACGTCGAACGTCATGCCGGCGCCAGGCATGTGCGCCTCAGCCTCGACACCGACGCAACGCACTTGAGCCTGTCACTCGCGGATGATGGCGTCGGTTTCGATCCCCGCCTCTCGCGGCCGGGGCATTTCGGTCTGGTTGGGCTCACGGAACAGGCGCAGTTGATCGGCGCAACATTGTCCATCGACAGCGCGCCGGATCGTGGCACGACGGTGCGCCTGTCATTGCGCATCGCGCCGGAGAGCCTGTAGCGACCGCGGCTATCGTGCGTTGCTGCGCGGATTCAGGTTGTTCACCACATCCTTGACGTTCGACACCTGCCGGGCCACGGCCTCAGCGCTGCGGATCTCGAATTCCGAATTGACCGTGCCGTTCAGATACACCACGCCATTGATGGTTTGAACGTGCACCGTTCCCGGCGGACCGAGCTCGCGATGATCCCCCAGCAGTGCGTTGAGATCCAGGGTGATCTGTTTGTCGGTGGAACAATGCTCCGGCGTACATTTATCGAACACCGCGCAACCGCTGAGCGCGCCCGATAGCATGATGATGGCCGCAGCGGAGAATGTCGTCAGTCTGTGCATGAGTGCTCCTTCAGCTAGGAGCAGACATTATGAGGCCAGCAGCAGTTCCAATGTACGCCGATAGAGTGAATGCAGTCGGTCGATGTCCGCCACGCGCACGCACTCATTGACCTTGTGAATGGTTTCATTGATGACACCCAGTTCGATCACCTGCGCGCCCATGGGCGCGATGAAGCGTCCGTCCGAAGTGCCGCCGCCGGTGGTGAGCTTCGGCGTGATTTGCAATTGCTCCAAAACTGCGCGGCTTGCGGCCTGCGACAAGGTGCCCGGTGTAGTCAGAAAGGGATAGCCGGAGATGAACCACTCGAGCGAGAACTTGACGCGATGCCGCTGCAAAATCTCTTCTACCTGGGCCTGCAGTCCTGCGACGGTTTGCTCGGTGGAAAAGCGCAAATTGAAGCGTGCCCGCAACTCGCCTGGAATGACGTTCGGCGCACCGGTGCCGGCGGAAATATTCGACACTTGAAAGGTGGTCGGCTGAAAATGCTGGTTGCCGCGATCCCAGGTTCGCGCCGCCAATTCAGCCAGCGCCGGTGCGATCGCGTGCACCGGATTGTCCGCCAGCTGCGGATAGGCGATGTGGCCCTGGACACCGTGCACCGTCAAGCGTCCGCTCAAACTGCCGCGGCGACCGATCTTGATGGTGTCGCCCAGCGTGTGTTCGCTCGACGGCTCACCCACCAGACACCAATCGATGTGTTCCTGGCGTTCGCGCAGCACCTCGACCACGCGCCGCGTGCCATCGACCGAAGGGCCCTCCTCGTCGCTGGTGATCAAGAAGGCAATCGTGCCGCGGTGATCGGGGTACTGGCCGATGAATGCTTCGCTCGCCGTGAGCATGGCGGCTAGGCCGCTTTTCATATCGGCGGCGCCGCGTCCGTACAGCAAGCCATCTTGAATCACCGGCTGGAAGGGATCGCTGCGCCACTCCTCCAAGGGACCGGAAGGCACCACATCCGTATGCCCCGCGAAGCAAAATACCGGGCCGCCCTTGCCGCGCTTGGCCCAAAAATTATCCACCGGGCCGAAGCGCAAATTCTCCACCGCAAATCCGAGCGCAATCAAACGCTCGATCATCAGCGCCTGGCAACCGCCATCGGCCGGACTCACTGACTGACGGGCGATGAGCTGCCGGGCCAGCTCCACCGTGCTCGACACCGCAGGCATTGGCGCCGTCAAAACCGCAGGATGGGCTTTTGACGCCGCAGATTCACGAACAGGCCCCAGCCGCCCAGCACGACAGCGCTGATCAACACCCAGGCCGGCATGGCCAATCCCAAAAATCGCCAGCTGACCTTGGCGCATTCGCCGTCGCCGGTCAGCACCTTGACCAGCACTTCGCTGATCGAGAATATCTTGAGCATGAAGTCGAGCGACGCACCGCAGGCGGGAACCATGTCCGGCGGCAAATTCTGTATGTACAAATGCCGCGCGGCGACGCCGATGGTCAGCAAGGCCGCCACCAGCAGCAGCGCCGCGTAGATCCTCCGGCCCCAGGCCACCGGGTCATGCAAGGTGGCGACCAAGAACATCACGCCCAGCGCAAACACGCCGATGCGCTGAAAGATGCACAACGGGCATGGATCCAAATGCATGACGAACTGGGCGTAGAAGGCATACGCCAACAGGCCGGCGCAGGCCAGAAAGCCGAACAGATTGCCTTGACGTGCCGTCATCAGCGGCGCGAGAGGGCGTGCGCCGCGTCGATCTGCTTGGCGACGTCCTCGAGCGAGGTGTGTCGCACATCCTTGCCGTGCACCATGTAGATCACATACTCGCAAATATTCTTGGCGTGATCGCCGATACGTTCCAGCGCGCGCACGATCCACATGATTTCCAGCGCGCGCCGGATGGTGCGCGGATCTTCCATCATGAAGGTGATGCACTGACGATGGATGGACTCGTATTCTTCATCCACCATCTTGTCTTCCTGTGCCGTCTTCAGGGCCGCCTGCGAGTCCATGCGGGCGAAGGCATCCAAGGCATCGTGCACCATCTGCGCCACCTGCCGTCCCAGGTGCTTTACTTCCCGGTATTTGTCCGCCGGCCGCTCCATCGTCGCCAGTCGCGAAGCGATGTAACCGATCTTCTCGCCTTCATCGCCGATGCGTTCCAGGTCGGTGATGGTCTTGATGATGGCCACGATCACCCGCAAGTCGCCGGCCGCGGGTGCGCGAATCGCCAGGATCCGGCTGCACTCCTCGTCGATCGACAATTCCATGCCGTTGACCTTGTAGTCGTCCGTGGCCACCGACTCGCCCAGGCGGCTGTCGCCTTCGACCAGTGCGGTGATGGCTTTGTGCAGTTGCTGCTCGACGAAACCGCCCATCTGCAGCACCTGGTTGCGCACCTTCTCGAGATCCTCATTGAAGCGGCGCGAGATGTGGTGGGTTAGGTCGGCTGTTTCCATAAAATTACCTTGCAGAGCACGGACTTCGTTTACATCCGATTGCGGTACACGTCAATGATACGCCCGAAAATGCGTGACGGGATCGCAACTGCTAGGCGCTGGCCGCGGCATTCATCGCCAGCTTCCAGATGCGTTGCTGGGGAAAGTGGCAGGTGAAGTTGCTGCCCTTGCCCTCGACGCTCTGCACATCGAGCCAACCGCCATGGCGCTGCAACGCGTGTTTCACAATCGCCAGGCCCAAACCCGATCCTCCCTGGCCGCGGGAGCGCCCCGCATCGACCCGGTAGAAGCGCTCGGTGAGGCGCGGAATATGTTCGGCAGGGATACCAATGCCGCTGTCGATGACCGAAAGGTAGGCGCCGTCATCGTCGGTCCACCAGCGCATCCGGACCGTGCCTTCCGCCAGGGTATATTTCAAGCCGTTTACCAGCAGATTGGTGAATGCCGACTCGATTTCGTGCGCCGAACCGTACAAGCCGTCGTCCGATTCAATTTCCAACAGCACGTGGCGCGGTCGATCCGCGCTGATCAGCGCATCGCGATGCAGCCGTTCCAACATGCGGGGCACATCGACGGGGTCGCGGGGCGCCTCGCCCTCGGTTGACTCCAGGCGCGACAGCTCCAAAAGATCGGCGATGATGGCATTCATGCGCTGTGCCTGGGCCCGCATATCCTTGATCGGGCCGGCCCAAGCCGCATCCACGGAAGGGTCGTCGGCGAGGGTGTCGAGGTAGCCGGCGATCACAGTCAGCGGGGTGCGCAGTTCGTGCGATGCGTTGGCGACAAAGTCCTTGCGCATGGCTTCCAGTCGCATCTGGCGCGTCACATCTCGAACCAGCAGCAGCGATTGTCCGCCCCCATAGGGCACCATCTGCAGCGCCAGGAATAGGTCCAGTTGCACCGGCGGCCGGATGACCAAGGGAAAGGCGAAGTCATCGCCGTGCAGATAGTGCGCAAACTCCGGCGCACGAATCAGGTTGTCAATTCGCAGGCCCACATCGACCGGGCGTCTCAAACCCAGCAGCCGGGCCGCTTGCCG
>JAXDQN010000502.1:0-2617 GCA_034667865.1 Gammaproteobacteria bacterium | reverse complement strand
ACGGCCGCGCCGGGCGGATTGGCGTTGGCAGTGGCGACGGCTTCCGCAAAGGCCGCGGCATTCGCGGCCGCGGCCGCGTTGTCGGCCGCCGGTGTTTCCGCAGGCACGCTGCGGATCGATACGCTTTGCGACGCGCAGCCACCGAGCGCCAGCAACGCAACCGCTATCGCAAACTGCCGCATCATGGCGAGGTCCGAGGCCAGCGGCCCGCCAGCATGTCGAGCATATCCGCCACTTGATGGCGATCGCCCACCGTTCCTAAATGGCCGCCGTGATCGTAAACGACAAGCCTCGGGCCCAAGGTGTCCTGCAGCCAGGACAGTTCGCGCTGATCGAGAATCAAATCATCTTTGTTGGTCTGCGCGTAGTAGTCGCCATCGTTGCGCAGCGCATCCCCGATGATGTCCAAACGATTGCCCGCAATCAGCGATGCGCTGGTTGAACCAGGCCGGTGCTGCAGGTAGTACGGAGCGAACACGCGGGTGAAATACTCGGCGAACGGCTTGCCGCGCAATACGCGCTGCATTTGTTCGAGCGAATCGCTCACTTTGGGCGGGTGATCCGGATCGATCACCACGCCGGTCTTGGCGTACAAATCGCCGCAAAAGAACATGTTCACCAGATCGGTGCGAAACGTCAGCGAGATGGCGGCGGAAAACTCGGCATCTGTTTTTAATGCGGCCGCGGCCGCACCGAGCATGAAATTCTCATCGATCTCAACCCGCTCCGAGGCGCGGTACAGATTCGCCAGTTGTGCGTAAAGACGACGATACAGCTGTTCCACGCCGCTATCACCGGAGCCTATGTATGCCGCAAACAGCTTGTCCAAGCGCCCCACGGACGAGAATAGGCTCACCGGCGGATTGATCATCACGACACGATGAATCTTCAGCTTGCCCTCGGTCGCGTCGATCGATTTGACGATGGCGGCGTTCGCGCCGCCCAAGCTGTAGCCCAGCACATCGATGTCCGTAATGCGCACCTTGCGCGGCAAGTGCGCCACGATTTCCTGCATCGCGCCATACAAGTCGTGCCCATCCTGCATCAGATCGCCGGCGACGCCGGTGCTCGAAGTCGATACGATAAATCCCGGAAAGGTTGGCGATGGGATGGTGAGTACGTGATAGCCCGCACCATACAGCGCGGCCCGCAGCACCTGCAGTTTCGACGTGTTGCCGTCGCTGCCCGTGCCTGAGATCAGGATGGCCAGCGGCGCCGGCTTTTTCTGCGCCGAAAACCACACGCGCAGTTTGGCGTCGAACCACAGCACGTCGGGGACCGGCAAACGCCAAGGCAGCGTTACGGTGATTTCCGACAGCGGTACTTTTTGCGGCAGCGGCGCCATGTCCTGCGGCGGTGTGCCGAACACCGTGGCGCGCAGCGCGGCCGAGTTGGCCAGACCGGCGGCCGGACCTGGGGCTGGCGGTGGGGTGATGGTTTGCGCGCTGGCCCCGAAGCTGGCGGCACTCATCAGGAACGCTAAAACACCCTGTTTCAGAAATCCCGCAGCCTTTATCATCCACCGCATCCTTAACTCACAGCGGACGATAGTCGCACATGCCGCCGGTGCGAACGACCCCGCCGGCACGTAGGACGGAACCCTACGCGGAGCTTCCTTTGAAAATAACCGCTCTTCAGACATTGTCCAGATCGCAGCTTGGGTCGCGATTGCCGCTGCCGCCCAAGCTCGCGCGTCTCTACGGCGAGTTTCGCCTACGCCGCCCGGCGCGCTCCCTGGTGTTCAGCAACTTTGTGACGACGCTCGACGGCGTCGTGTCGCTGCGGGTGAAAGGCCACGACGCCGGCGGCGACATCAGTGGATTCAGTGCCGAAGATCGCATGGTCATGGGCTTGCTGCGATCTGTCGCCGACGTGGTGGTGGTCGGAACCGGCACCCTGGATGCCGATCGAAAACATATCTGGACCGCCGAAGCCATTTGCCCGGAGCTCGCCGGCGACTATCGGCATTTGCGCGACGCACTGGAAAAACCGAGTAACGCGCTCAATGTGGTGGTCAGCGCCAATGGCGCGCTCGATTTGCGCCGACCTGTGTTCGCCTCCGGCGCGGTCGACGCGCTGATCGTCACCACACCCGCGGGCGCCAGGCGCTTGATGAAGAGCAAGGTGCCGAGTTCGGTGCAAATACGCGCCATTCGCCGCGATACCGCCCGGATTTCCGCAAGCGCCATCCTCGAGGAAATCAGCCGCGTGCATTCGACCGCCCATGTGCTGGTCGAGGGCGGGCCGCGGCTATTGGGAGTCTTTTACAAGGAGCGCCTGCTGGACGAGCAATTCTTGACGCTCGCTCCGCAGATTGCGGGCCGCGAAACCGGCGACCGCCGCTTCAGTCTGGTGATGGGGCAATCATTTGCGCCGGAAGACTCCTTATGGGGCAACTTGATCGACGCGCGCCAGAGTTCCAAGCTTTTATTTCTCCGCTACCGATTTTCGGGAGCTGCGCCTTGAAATGCCGGCAACTCACGGCAGGCCGCGTCGATGGCCAGAATCCGCGGATACGAATTCATCTCCACGGAAAAGCGCCGCGCGTTGAACACTTGAGGCACCAAACAAATATCCGCAAGCGTAGGCGCATCCCCATGGCAGAAGCGGCCAGTGT
>JAXDQN010000501.1:0-2510 GCA_034667865.1 Gammaproteobacteria bacterium | reverse complement strand
GTCCATCACGTGGCTGACGCCTGACCGCCCAGGGTCAGTACGACGCCACCACCAATACTTTTACGTCACAGCGCATTACGATTCTGTTGAGCAACTAGCACCGATGGTTGGAGAAAGGGGAGCCCTGGCGACGGGCTCCCCTTTTTTGGCATGAAACGGCGGGCGGTGTACACTAAAAGTCATGCAAAAACACCTCACGCTTGCCCTAGCCTCCAGCCTGTCCCTGCTCGCCTGCGCAACATCGAGCTACGCCGCCGATCCGGTCATCGACAATGAGCGCGTGACTGTCTGGGACACCACCTCCGCCCTGCCCGCCGCCCAGCACGACTTCGTCGCCGTGTCGCTGGACCACAAGGGACACGCCAAATTCGGCCACAAAGGTGAGATCCCCGCCAAGGGTGCGGCGCATACCGTCGTGGTCGAGTTGAAAGGGGTGAAGGTGCCGCCGCTCGAAAACACCAGTGGCTTGCCGTTGGCCTTTCCGCGGCCCCACGTTCAAAAGCTGTTCGAGAATGATCAGGTCGTGGTGTGGAACTATATCTGGCACACCGGCCTGAAGACCCCGATGCATTTCCATGACAAGGACGCACTGGTGGTGTACGAAGCCACCGGCGCCTTAAGTTCGACCACTCAAGACGGCAAGGTGGTGGTGAACGAGTACCAGGATGGCCAGATAAAATTCAACAAGCGCGACCGCGTACACAGCGAGTTGCTGGTGAAAGGCGAAATGCGCGCCGTGATCACCGAGCTGAAGTAGTCTCGAAGAGCAGCGGGCCTAGTTCCGCCAAGGAATCGATCAGGGTGTCGCACGCGAGGGTGCGCGGGTCGCGGTATCCTCGAGCGTGTCGAACAGCGTGCCGTCGAGGTCGAACAACACGCCGCTCAGCGGCCGACCGCGCCAATGCGCTAGCAGCGATTTCGCCGGCGAAGCCTCATACATCGAGGGTGATGCTGACCGGACAGTGATCGCTGCCGAGCACCTTGGCGTGAATTTCAGCCGTCTTCACTGCGCTGCGTAATGTCGGGGAAACCAAGACATAGTCGATTCTCCACCCCACATTGCGCGCGCGCGAATTGGCGAAATGGCTCCACCACGAGTAATGGCCATTACCCTGGGTGAACAGCCTGAAGGTGTCGATGAAGCCGGCGTCCACGAATGCCTGAAAGCCGGCGCGCTCTTCGTCGGTGAAGCCTTTCTTGCCGCGATTGGGCTTCGGATTTGCGAGATCGAGTTCGGTGTGCGCCACATTCAGATCGCCGCAAAATATCACCGGCTTGGTCTTCTCCAGCTGACTGCAATAAGCCAAAAACGCCGGATCCCAATGCTTGAAGCGCAGGGCGACACGGCTCAAGTCATCTTTGGCATTTGGGGTGTACACCGTAACGACGAAGAATTTTGGAAATTCGGCGGTGATGACCCGGCCCTCTTCCGTGCTGTCTCGCTTCAGCTCGTCGGCAAACGAAAAGCGGCCCGCGAAGTCGGCCGGAAAGCCGTTGACTACCTTGAGCGCCTCATGCTTTGAAAAGATGGCCGTGCCCGAATAACCTTTCTTGACCGCGGAGTTCCAGTGCTCCTTGTAGTCAGGCAAGTCGATTTCAATTTGCCCGCGCTCGGCCTTGGTTTCCTGCAGGCACAGAATGTCCGGGTCGTGGTCCTTGAGGAATGACTGGAACAAGCCTTTCTTGTACACGGCGCGAATGCCGTTGACGTTCCAAGAATAAATCTTCATGGGCGAGCCTTTGGTTGATCTTCCCATCCGGCGCCCAGCGCCTTATACACCGCGACCAGCGAGGTGGCCGCATCGGTACGGCTTTGCGACAGCAGCAGCTCCGCGCTCAGCGCAGTACGTTCCGCGTCCAGCACCTCGAGAAAGTCGATCAGTCCGCCTTCGAAGCGCTTGCGCGCCAAGTCCGCCGCCTTGTCGCTCGCCGCCGCCGCAACCTTGAGCGACTCGCGCCGCGACTGTGCACGCCCGTAGCTGATGAGGGAACCCTCAGTGTCCTCCAACGCGCCCAGCACCGCGCCTTCATAGGCGGCGAGTGCCGCATTGGTCAGCGCCTTGGAGGAATTGATGCGCGCGCGCACCCGCCCTAGATCGAACGCTGCCCAAGAAATGCTGGGGCCGAAGGAATAGGACCTATTGGGGCTGTCGGCGAGCCCACCGAAGGTGGGCCCCGCGTAGCCGATATCACCGACAAAGGTCACCTTGGGAAATAAATCGCCGGTGGCCACGCCGATACGGGCCGTCGCCGCCGCCAGACGGCGTTCCGCGATGCGCACATCCGGACGACGGCGCAACAATTGTTCCGGCGAGCCGATGGAATTCATGGCGGGCAACTCAGGGCTGGCGGCCAGCGGGCTCAAGCGCTCGGTGAGTGCATTGGGCTGGCGGCCGGTCAAGACGCTCAATCGATAAATAGTGGTCGCGATGGTGGCCTGCAAACTCGGGATCGACGCCAGCGTGGTTTGCCACTGCGCTTCGGCGCGCGAGGTATCGAGCTCATTGCCG
>JAXDQN010000500.1:0-3059 GCA_034667865.1 Gammaproteobacteria bacterium | reverse complement strand
CCAACGGGCCATCCTGCAGCTCAATCCTGCGGCGCGAATCGACGTCGCTGCCTGCTCGCTGTTCGTAGCCATGGCCGAGGAGGGCTGGACCGAAGGCGCCATCGCCGAGTCGGTTGCGCGCCGCTACCTTCAGCCGATGTTTGGTCGACCAGAATCGGCGCCGGATACGCTGGTCTTGGGCTGCACGCACTTCCCGGTGCTGAGCACCGCGATTCGCGCGGTGCTGCCGCCGCAGGTGCGGGTGGTCGATTCCGCAGTGACCACCGCCGCCGCTGTGCGTCGGCGCCTGCACGAGGAGAAGCTCGCCGGCGATGCCGCGCCAGCATCCGGCGCGATGACCTGGCTGGCGACTGACGGCGCCGCGCGATTTGCGCGCGTGGGCAGCATATTCTTGGGTGAGACGCTGCTGCCGAAGTCGATCGAAATCGTCGACCTATAGCGGATATGGCAGCGGCAGCACCGCCGCGGCGACTGCCGAACTTGATGGCGTTTCGCCGTCCACGCCGGCTTCCAGGCTCAAGACCGCCAGCGCTTCGGTTTGTCCGGCCGCTGCAATGACCTCGACAATGCGCCCGTGACGCCCATCGGTAAGTTGCAAGGCTTGGCCCACTTGCCAATCGCCGGCCGGTAGACTCAAGCGAAACAGGCGGCGCTTGATGCGCCCCAAATGCTGGGTTCGCGCGATGATTTCCTGTCCCGTATAGCAGCCTTTGGTGAAGCTGATGCCATCGAGCAAATCCAGGTTCAGCATCTGCGCGACGAAGGCTTCACTGGTGGCTGAATAGATTTGCGGCAGACCGGCATGAATATCCGCCAGCCGCCAGTCGCGTTCGATGTTACCTGCGCCGCCATTGCTCGACTGTGCACCGAGCGCCGGATCGGCGGCGCTGCCGATGACCCAGTAGCGATGTTCGAGACCCACGGCGGCAACGCCGACGCCGTTGTGTTCGACATAGCGGCCGGGTGCATCAGGGACGGGCAATCCCAACTTGCGTAACGCGGTATCGCCGTAGTAGCCCGCAACGACCAGCGAGTCGCCGGCCTCTTCGATGGTCACTTTTGATCGCAGCACAAATTTGTTCAGGCGCTCTCGCGTCGACGCCAGCACTTCGCGCGGCACTATGGCCGCGATGCCGCTGGAATGCGGCAGCAGATATATGAGTGCCAGCACACGGCCTTGCGGACTCGAGTACGCCGCGAACAAGGAAGAGTGTTCCGCCAGCCGGGTCGTATCGTGAGAAATTTGTCCTTGCAGGAAGCTCAGCGCATCGGGTCCCGAGAATCTCAAGATTCCTAAATGCGGCAAACGACCCGAGGTCAAGACGGCATCACTGGTCATGCAGCCATCAAATGGGTGCGGACGTGGAGATGTCAACCCCTCATATCGATGGGTCTTTGAGTAATTCCATCAAGCGGTGCGGGTACGCCGGCTCGATTTCTGGCAAAATTCACCGGTGACGCCGATTTCCGAAGTTAAGAACGCCATCGCAGCCGCCGCGGCGGCTGATGCCGCGGCGGCCGATGCCGAGCCGACCGCCGCTAAACCCAAGCCCCGAGAAGTGGGCGGGCGCGAGGGTCCTGAGCCAACGCGCTACGGAGATTGGGAATTGAAGGGTCGCTGCATTGATTTCTAAGTAGGACCCACCATGCCCGTACGTGCCCGGCCCACCTCTCCGCATTTGCAAATTTATCGCTGGCAGATCGGCAATACGTTATCGATCTTGCATCGAATCACGGGCGCGACCCTGGCCGTGGGCTTGGTCGCATTGAGTTATTGGCTGGTTTGCATTGCGGGTGGCCCGCAAAGCTACGCCGGCGCGGCGCGGCTGTTCGCCAGTCCGGTCGGCATAGTGTTTCTCATCGGCTGGAGTTTCGCTTTCTACTTTCACTTGTTGAACGGGGTACGGCATTTGTTTTGGGATGCAGGCAGGGGCTTTGAACGTGCCCAGCGACACGCCAGCGGTTGGTTTGCAGTCGCCGGATCGGTCATCTTGACCTTGAGCACCTGGATCTGGGTGTGGCGCCATCTCGCATGAGCCTGCGCAGCCCTTTAAGCCGAGTCGAGGGATTGGGTTCCGCCAAAGACGGCACGGCGCACTGGTGGTCGCAACGGGTCACGGCGGTCGCGCTGATCCCTCTCACCCTATGGTTGATGTTTTCGTTGCTGACATTGCCGGCCTTGGATTACGACACGGTGCGCATCTGGCTGTCGGTTCCCATCAGCGGATTTTTGGCCACGCTATTGGTCGCCGTGACCGCCTATCATTCGTATTTGGGCACCACCGTGATTGTCGAAGACTATGTTCATACCACCGGCATGAAGGTGCTGACGTTGACCACCTTGAAATTCCTGTACGTGCTGTGCGGCGGCGTGGGCATTTTCGGGATTCTGCGTGTGGTTCTTGGATTCTCGCGACTATGAGTGACTACAAGCTAACCGACCATACTTATGATGTGGTCGTCGTGGGTGCCGGCGGTGCCGGACTGCGGGCGACATTCGGTTTGGCGGAAGCCGGCCTGTCGACGGCGTGTCTCACCAAGGTATTCCCAACCCGCAGCCACACTGTTGCTGCCCAAGGGGGCATCTCGGCGGCGCTGGGCAATATGGGCGCAGACGATTGGCGCTGGCATATGTATGACACCGTCAAGGGTTCGGATTGGCTGGGCGATCAGGACGCGATCGAATTCATGTGTAAGGAGGCGCCCGCCGCCGTCATCGAACTGGAGCACTACGGCGTACCGTTTTCGCGCACCGACGATGGCCGCATCTATCAGCGGCCGTTCGGCGGCATGACCACGCACTATGGCAATGGCATTGCCCAGCGCACCTGTGCCGCGGCCGATCGCACCGGCCACGCCATGCTGCACACCTTGTATCAGCAGTCGCTGAAGCATGAGGCCCGCTTCTTCATCGAGTACTTCGCCCTCGATTTGATTATGGCCAATGGCTCATGCCGCGGCGATATTGCGTTGGATATGACGGACGGCACCTTGCACCGGTTCCGCGCCCACACCACCATCCTGTCCTCCGGCGGTTACGGCCGTGCCTGGTTCTCCTG
>JAXDQN010000499.1:0-6975 GCA_034667865.1 Gammaproteobacteria bacterium | reverse complement strand
GATTCACGCCCACGCCCGAGGTGTTGCGGCACAGGTGGCGGCGGCCGGCGCGACAGTTGCGGCAATGGCCGCAGGTGATGTGCCCCTCGCCGGACACGCGGTCGCCGATGCTGAAACCGCGCACTTCACTGCCGATCTCGACGATCTCGCCGGAATATTCGTGGCCCACGGCCATCGGCACGGGCACGGTCTTCTGTGCCCAGGCATCCCAGTTGAAAATGTGCATGTCGGTGCCGCAAATCGCGGAGCGATGCACTTTAATCAACACATCGTTGTGACCTACCGAAGGTTCGGGAACATCCTGCATCCAGATGCCGGGTTCCGCGCGTGCCTTGACCAAAGCTTTCATGTCTTGTGTCTAGCCTTTAATGGATGATGCCGAGTTCGCGCGCCGAGCGCCCGAAAGCGGAAATTACCTGATCCAGTTGTTCGAAACTGTGCGCCGCATTCATTTGGGTCCGGATTCGCGCTTTTCCATGGGGCACGACCGGAAATGAGAATGCGACCACGTAAATGCCCGCGGTCTGCATGCGCTCCGCGAGCTGCACGGCCAGGGGCGCCTCGCCCAGCATGACGGGAATGATGGGATGTTCGCCCGGCACCAAATTGAATCCCAGCGCCTGCATCTTGTCGCGGAAGTAGCGCGCATTGGCATGCAGCTTGTCGCGCAGCTGCGGCGAACTCTCCAGCAGGTCGAGCACCTTGATGGTGGCCGCTGCCACCGGCGGCGCAATGCTGTTGGAGAACAAGTACGGGCGTGAACGCTGCCGCAGCCAGGCGACGATTTCTTTGCGCGCCGAGACAAATCCGCCGCTGGCGCCGCCCAGTGCTTTACCCAGCGTGCTGGTCAAGATGTCGACGCGGCCCAGCACGTCGCGATACTCATGCGTACCGCGGCCCCGGACGCCGATGAACCCCGTGGCGTGCGAATCATCGACCATGACCAGTGCGGCGTAGCGCTCGGCCAGGTCGCAGATCTCCTTGAGTCGGGCAATGGAGCCATCCATCGAGAACACGCCATCGGTGGCGATCATGCGCACACGCGCATTCTGCGAATCTTTCAGGTGCGTTTCGAGTTCATTCAAGTCGTTGTTGGCATAACGCAAGCGGCGCGCCTTGCACAGGCGGATGCCGTCGATGATGCTGGCATGATTCAGCGCATCGCTGATGACGCAATCCTGTTCATCGAGCAGCGTTTCGAACAAGCCGCCGTTGGCATCGAAGCACGAGGAGTACAGGATGGTGTCTTCCATCGACAAATAGCTGCTCAGGCGCTCTTCCAGATCGCGATGCACGCTCTGCGTGCCGCAGATGAAGCGCACGGAGGCCATGCCATAGCCGTACCGGCTCAGGCCATCGTGCGCCGCCTGCAGGATGGCAGGGTGATTGGCCAATCCCAAATAGTTATTGGCGCACAGGTTGATCATTTCACGCCCGTCATCGAGCGTGACCAACGGACCTTGGGCCGAGCCGATGACGCGTTCGCGCTTGAGTAATCCTGCTGCATCGAGCGCTGCAGTGTCCCGCACCAGGCGCTCGCGAAATTCGTTGCCTTGCATCGCCGTATTATAGCGATTCGCTGCGGCCCAAGCGCTTGTATCATTCAGCCTATGGCAACCGATGATCAGGATGCGAATACCCGCCTGGACAAATGGCTGTGGCATACGCGCTTTTACAAAACACGCAGTCTTGCCACGGCTGCGATCGCCGGCGGCAAAGTGCATTTGAATGCCGAGCGCATCAAGCCCGCGCACCGCGTGCGCATTGGCGATCACGTCAGCCTGAATTTGCAGGGCATCGTCGCGGAGTTTCAGGTGCTGGGGTTGCCCGCTCGCCGCGGCCCGGCTGCGGAAGCGCAGTCTCAATACGCTGAGACCACAGCGAGTGCGCAGCGGCGCGAGAAACTGCGTGAGCAGCAGCGATTGGCCAATCTGACCCGCCCGCGACCGGAGGGAAAGCCCGACAAGCGGGAGCGCCGCACGCTCATGCGCCTGCACCGCGATCAAAGCTGAGGCCGTCCGCACAGTTTTAGCGGTCTGGAATCTCCATAAACGAGATATATCGCTCAGCGTAAGCATGCCGCTATGCGGTAAATTTTCCAATAAGACTAATAACCTAGGTTGCGAATGCAGGCCTCCTATAACTTATGGCTGGTCGCGCTGTCCGTCGGCGTGGCCATTCTGGTGTCGTACACGGCCTTGCGCCTTGCCGATATGGTCGCCACCAGCGAGCATCCCGCGACGCGCATGTGGTTGGGCGCGGGCGCCGTGGCCATGGGCGTGGGCATTTGGTCGATGCACTTCATCGGCATGCTGGCCTTTTCCCTGCCGGTGCCGCTGACCTATGACATTCCGATCACGCTGGCTTCACTGCTGATTGCGGTGATCACCTCCGGCTTTGCCTTGGCGCTCACCGGCGGCGGGAAACTCGATCTATCGCGGCTCGCAGCCGGCGCCACTCTGATGGGCGCGGGCATTTGCGCCATGCATTACACCGGCATGGCCGCGATTCCCATGGTCCCTGGAATCGGCTACGACCCCGTGTTCGTTGCGCTCTCCATACTGATTGCTTTCACCGCCTCATTTGCCGCCCTGTGGCTGTTTCACCAACTGCGCGGCGGAAATTCGGCCCGAGAGTTGTTGACGCGTTGCGCGGCGGCCGTGGTTATGGGCTTCAGCATCAGCGGCATGCATTACACCGGCATGGCGGCGGCGCGATTCAGCGTGGGCGCGTTCTGCCAGGGCGGCGTGACTTTCGACAATCGCTGGTTGGCGGTGACCATCGGCCTGTGCGCGTTCGGACTGCTGATCGTCACGCTGATCACCGCCATCTTCGATGCGCATCTGCGCTCGCATTCGCGCTCGCATCAGAGCCGTCTCGAAGCCGTCAATGCCGAATTGCAGCATCAGGCTACGCATGACGCGCTGACCGGGCTGCCCAATCGGGTGTTGTTCATGGACCGGCTGGGCCGGGAAATCGCCCATGCCGATCGTGACGGACATCGTTTCGCGGTGCTGCTGCTCGATTTGGACCGCTTCAAGTTGATCAACGATACCCTGGGCCATGCGGCCGGAGATCTGTTGTTGAGCGGCGTCGCGCGCCGCCTTTCAGGAGTGACCCGTGAGGTCGATACCGTCGCGCGCACCGGTGGCGACGAATTTCTGCTGTTGATTTCCGATACGCGCGATCAAGCGGATCTGGGCGCGCTGGCCGGCAAAATCGGCAAGTCATTGTGCGAGCCTTTCGTGGTCAATGGCGCGCAGGTTCACACCTCGGCGAGCATCGGCATCAGCGTCTATCCCGCGGATGGCAAGGATGTCGATGCGCTGGTGGCGCATGCCGATGAGGCCATGTATTTCGCCAAGCAACGCGGCCGCAATTCATTCCAATTCTTCAACGAAGCGATGAGCGTCTTCTCGCAAGAACGTTTGGACTTGGAGAACGACCTGCGCCGCGCGCTGGCATTGAACCAAATGGAAGTGCATTACCAGCCGAAGAGCGATGTGGCGACGGGCCGCATCAGCAGCGTCGAGGCATTGCTGCGCTGGCGGCATCCGACGCGCGGCTTGGTCAGCCCGGCCGACTTCATTCCTTTGGCCGAAGAGTCCGGTCTGATCTTATCCATCGGCGAATGGGTGCTGCGCGAATCCTGCCGGCAGGCGCGCGAGTGGCAGAAAAATGGCATTCCCTTCCTGCGCGTGGCCGTGAACGTATCTCCAGTGCAGTTCCGCCAATCGAATTTTCTGCAGGCGGTGCATTCGGCGCTGGTCGATTTCGATTTGATGCCGCAGTACTTGGAAATCGAGCTCACCGAAACCACCGTCATGGGCAATGCCGAGGACTCGGTGCAGATTCTCGAGCAGCTGAGCCGCTTAGGAGTGGTCGTGTCCATCGACGACTTCGGCACCGGATATTCCAGTATGAGTTACCTGCGAAAATTCCCGATCGACAAACTGAAAATCGATCGCAGCTTCATCAGTGAACTGACCACCAATGCGGCCGATGCGTCCATCGTTCAGGCCATCATCTCGCTCGCCCACAGTTTGCGTCTCAAGGTGGTGGCGGAGGGCGTGGAGACTGCCGAGCAGTTGCAGCGACTGCGCGAGTTGGGCTGCGATCAATATCAGGGTTTCTATCGTAGTGCCGCAATACCGGCGCGCGAGGTGGAGCAGGCGATTCGCGCGAACATGGTGCCCGACTCGACGGCGGACGATCCCTACATGAAGACCCAGAGCAAGCTGGCGGCCTACATTCCCCGCAAGCAACGTTAGGGCCGGTAGGCGGGACCCGAGAAACCGGGAGGTACCTTCTGGCCGAACGCGTCAATTTTCGGGTGGTTATAGCCACCCGGCTTTGTACGGCCCGCGAGCAAAGGGCACCCCCGCCCCCCACCGGAAATCTTTCGATCGCGGAATTAACTTGCCAACCCGTGGAGTCCATATGCTACGCTCTGTAGCACTATGAGCAGTAACACTACGCAGAGTCACGATCCGGCTGAGTTGGGGGAGTTGGAACGAGCTATCCTCGAACTCGTTTGGGAGGTTGGGGTAATGAGCGCGGATCAAGTCCGCGCGCGCCTGGCGCAGCAAGGGCGCCCCTTAAAAGAATCGACCATCCGCACGGTGCTGCGCCGTCTGGAGGAGAAGGGATACCTGACCCATTCGACTGAGAGCCGGACCTTTCTGTATCGACCCGCCGCCTCGCGTCAGGTGGTTGCGGGAAGAGCAGTGCAGCGCATCGTCGACTGGTTCTGCGAAGGCTCGGTGGAGACGTTGCTTGCCGGCATGGTGGATTCGGCGGTATTAGATCGACAGGAACTGCAGCGGCTGGCAGAACGTATAGCCGCATCAAAGAAAGGGAGAAAATCGTGAACACTGCATGGCTGTTGGAAGCTGCGATTCGCACCCTCATCATGGCTGCGATCACGTGGACGGCGCTGAAGGTGCTGCGCATCGATCATATCCGCACGCGGCGCACGGCTTGGCTGCTGGCCCTCGGCGGCGCGTTATTGATGCCGCTGTTGGTGGCTGCCCATATCGGTCCGCGCATCCTGCCTGATGTTACGCGGCCGGAACCTGCTAGATTCTCGGCAGAGTCGGGACTCGCGGCTGCAGCCAAGGCGTCAGCCTCGATCTACCAAATAACGACGAGCGCCTCCACGACGCCGCAAACCGGAATCGTTGCGGTGGAAGTCGTTCCTGCGCGTCCGCCGCTCAAGCAGGCCATCGTCCGCGTTGCAGTGGGTATCCATATCGTGGTCGCAGCGTTGCTGCTGTTACGCCTGATAGTTGGTCTGAGTATCGCTTTGAGTTTGAAGTGGCGCGCACAGCGTATCGACATGCATGCGGCTCCAAAGGTCGATGTGCGCGTCAGCGCGAAGTTGATGAATCCGGTTACGGTGACATCGAGCATTCTTTTGCCGCGCAGTTATCTGCAGTGGGATGCAGCGACGCTGCGAATCGTTCTGTCGCATGAGTTCGCTCACGTCCGCCAGAAAGACTTCTACGTGCAATTGCTCGCGGGATTGCACTGCGCCTTGTTCTGGTTCAACCCCTTCAGCTGGTGGTTGCAGCGGCAGCTCGCGGATCTCGGCGAAGCATTGAGCGATCATGCGGCCGCACAACAGGCGGACAGCCGTGCTTCGTACGCAGAAGTTTTGCTGAGCTTTGCAACCGGCGGTAATCCACCCCTGGCTGCCGTGGCGATGGCGCGAACCAGCAATCTCGCACCGCGCATCGAGCGGCTGCTGAACGAAAAAGGGTTCGAGCGATCCTTCATCGCAAGACCGCGGCTGCCGATCGTGGCCGCGGTGGTGGTTACGTTGGCCCTGCTCGCGTCGACATCGGTCAAGCGCGTCGATGCGGCCGCCTCTGATATCGTGACACCGCCCCCGGCTGAGGCACCGCAACCGCCGGAGATTGCACCCTGGCCCGAAGCGCCGCCGGCTCCAGAGGCCCCAGCGCCGGCACCGAAGCCTGCACCCAAACCGGCGCGACCGATTCCGCCGCTGATTGCCGCGGCGCCCGTCGTGCGTATTGCCTCAATCGCACCCATCGCGCCGGTACCCACTGTACCCGCAGTGCCCGCTGTTCCACCAGCACCCGCCTTGGCTCCGGTGCCTGCTGTTGAAGCAGTCCCTGCTGTGCCGCCCCCGCGCGTGCCGGGCGCGTTGCGAGTGGCAACGGCATCGCCCGGTTCGCGGGAGAATTCTCAAGACCATGTGCTCTCGACCGGGGCTGACATCGACGACGACGGTATCGCTTACATGGATATCAACAATGACGAAGTGTTCGTCTTCAAGTCGGGCAGCGCGCGCATGATGTTCAATGGCGATTTCAAAAAGCGCTTCGGTCGCGACATACCTTCTCCGGAAGGGGATTTCATTTTCTATCAGCACCACGGCAAGCCATATCTGGTGCAGGATCCAGCCATTTTGGCCAAGGCGCTGGAGTTTTACGCGCCGCTGCGCGACAAGCATTTGACGGACAGAAGCCAACACGCCGAGCTAGCCGGATTGCAGGCCAATCTTGAGATGCAACGCAGAAGCCTCAAGCAAAAGCCGACTGACGCAAAGTTGTCTAGCGCTGAGTTTCAGTCCTCGATGGACGAACTGTCCAAAATGCTGGAACAGATGAAGAACGATAAGCTGTCGCCGCAATCGGACTCAAACACTCTGAACGAGTTGCAAAATCGGCTGGGTCGCATCCAAGGAAGGTTGGGACAACTCCAGGCGCAACTAGCCATGCAGGCAACTGGTTTGAGCATGCAAGATGAAATGCTCGCCGGCCAGCAGGCCCAGCTGGCCGCTGAACAAGCGCAGGCCGAAGCGGAGCACGAGCGATACGGCGGGGCGACTCAGAAAATCATCAACGATGCGCAGCGCCACTTGAAGCCGCTGATCGAGGAGGCAATCAAAGACGGCCGCGCGAAGCCGGTCAACTGAAGTGGGCTAAACCCAGAGGTCGCTAAGGTTTT
>JAXDQN010000498.1:0-2830 GCA_034667865.1 Gammaproteobacteria bacterium | reverse complement strand
CCAAAATCCACTCGGCCACGTTGTCCAGAAAGTAGCGGTCGTGAGTCACGGCAATGACGGTGCTCGGATACTCTTCGAGAAAATGCTCCAGCCACGCCACCGATTCGGCATCGAGATGGTTCGTCGGCTCATCGAGCAACAACATATCGGGCTTCGACAGCAGCAGCCGGCACAGCGCCACGCGGCGTTTCTCGCCGCCGGAAAGCTTGCCGATCGCGGCATCCCATGGCGGCAGACGCAGCGAGTCGGCCGCGATCTCCAGCTTGCGCTCCAATTCCCATCCGCCGACCGCGTCGATGGCGTCCTGCATCTTGGCCTGCTCGTCCATGAGTTTGGTCATTTCATCGTCCGACATGGGCTCGGCAAACTTATCGCTGATGGCATTGAAGCGATCGATCAATCTCTGAACATCGCCAACGCCTTCGCCGACGACCTCGCGCACAGTTTTCGCATCGTCCAATACGGGCTCTTGCGGCAGGTAGCCGACTTTGATCCCTGCTTGGGCCCGAGCTTCGCCTTCGATGTCTTTGTCCATGCCGGACATGATTTTGAGCAGACTGGACTTGCCGGAGCCGTTCAAGCCTAGGACGCCTATTTTGGCGCCGGGGAAAAAACTCAAGCTGATATCACGCAAAATAATGCGCTTGGGTGGCACAACTTTGCCAACCCGGTTCATGGTGTAAATGAACTGAGCCATCGGTTACCTGTTGAATTGGGCGAGAAATCGCGGGGATCGGCCGGTAATTATCCGCGTCTCGGCCAAACTTGTCACGGCGAGGAATACTCGCTAGGGAACCCTAAGCGGATGGGCTACAATTACCGGCTGACCCCGGAGTTTCCCATGTTCAATACCCAGATGAAAATTGACGGTTTCGACCCCGAGCTTGCCAAGGCTATTGCCGCGGAGCGCGGTCGCCAGGAAGATCACATCGAACTGATTGCCTCCGAGAACTACGCCAGTCCGCGGGTTCTCGAAGCGCAAGGATCGGTGCTGACCAATAAGTACGCCGAGGGCTACCCAGGCAAGCGCTATTACGGCGGTTGCGAGTTCGTCGACGTCGCGGAGACTCTGGCGATCGAGCGGGCCAAGCAGCTGTTCGGCGCAGCTTACGCCAACGTCCAGCCGCATTCCGGCTCCCAGGCCAACGCCGCGGTGTACTTCGCCTTGCTCAATCCCGGCGACACCATTTTGGGGATGAGTTTGGATCACGGCGGTCACCTGACTCACGGCGCCAAGGTCAATTTCTCCGGCAAATTCTTCAAGGCGGTGCAATACGGACTCAAGCCCGACACCGGCACCATCGACTACGATCAAGTGGATCGCCTCGCGCAGGAGCATCGCCCGCGCATGATCGTTGCCGGGTTTTCCGCCTATTCGCGTGTCATCGATTGGGCCCGATTCCGTGCCATCGCCGATTCGGTGGGCGCCTATCTGTTCGTCGACATGGCGCACGTCGCGGGCCTGATCGCGGCCGGCGTGTATCCGAATCCGGTGCCGTTCGCCGATGTGGTGACCACCACGACGCATAAAACCTTGCGCGGCCCGCGCGGCGGATTGATCCTGGCGCGTCCGCATGCCGATCTGCACAAGAAATTCAATTCCATGGTGTTCCCCGGCATCCAGGGCGGCCCGTTGATGCACGTGATTGCCGCAAAGGCGGTGGCTTTCCTGGAAGCGCTGCAGCCGGAATTCAAGACTTATTCGGCGCAGGTCGTGACCAATGCGCGGGCCATGACCAAGGTCCTGCAGGAGCGCGGTTACAAGATTGTGTCGGGCGGGACGGACAATCATTTGTTCCTGCTCGATCTCATCGACAAGAACATCACCGGTAAAGATGCGGATGCCGCGTTGGGCAGCGCGCACATGACGGTGAACAAGAACGCGGTGCCCAATGATCCGCGGCCGCCGTCGATCAGCAGCGGCCTGCGAATCGGTACGCCGGCCGTCACCACGCGCGGCTTCAAGGAAGCCGAAGTGCAGCAACTCGCCAATTGGATGGCGGATGTGCTCGATCACATGGGCGATCCGGCCGCGATCGAAAAGGCGCGTGCTCAGGTGGTGGCTATCTGCAAGCGCTTTCCCGTCTATGGCTAACAGCAGCGAGAGTCGCAGCGCCGTAAGAAGGCCCCATGCATTGCCCATTTTGCGGACATTCGGAGACTAAGGTCATCGATTCTCGCCTCGCCGGCGAAGGGCGCCAGATCCGCAGACGCCGTGAATGCCTGGCTTGTACCGAACGCTTCACCACCTTCGAAACAGCGGAACTGCTGCTGCCCACGGTGGTGAAAGGCGATCGCAGCCGCGAACCCTTCGATGAGAAGAAATTGCTGCTCGGCATGCAGAAGGCGCTGGAAAAGCGTCCGGTGGGGCGCGAAGCCATCGAGGCGGCGGCGGCGCGAATTTGTCACAAGCTGCGCAGCCTGGGCGAACGAGAAATTGCCTCGCGCAGCGTCGGCGAGATGGTGATGGAGGAATTGCGCCACCTGGACGAAGTGGGCTACGTGCGCTTTGCATCGGTGTACCGCAGCTTTCAGGATCTGGACGCGTTTCGCACCGAGATCGATCAGCTGCGCCGTCACCGGCGGCGGCGCGAACCCAGCAAGGATCAATTGCCGCTGTTGCCCGGCGAAGAGTCCGACGACGAATGAATCCCAATCCTGCCGCCGTAGACCGAAAGTACATTGCGCGTGCGCTGAACTTAGCCGCGCGCGCCCTGTACACCACCGACCCGAACCCGCGGGTCGGCTGTGTATTGACCCATGCCGGTGAGGTGGTGGGCGAGGGCTGGCATGAGCGCGCCGGCGAGCCGCATGCGGAAGTCATGGCGCT
>JAXDQN010000497.1:0-11704 GCA_034667865.1 Gammaproteobacteria bacterium | reverse complement strand
TTAGCAGCCTGCTGTACGCGCGCGCCGAGGGTCAGCGGCCCAAGGGCCGAGCAACGTCACATCATTGAATCCTGTGTCCTATCAGGATACAATACAACGTGATCAGGACTTTCCGTCATGCCGGGCTTGAGCGCTTTTATCGCACTGGCTCCCAAGCTGGCATCCAGCCCAAGCATGACAAGAAGCTGCGCATGCAACTGACCACTCTGGATGCCGCGACACAACCTCAGGACCTGGCGGTGATCCCGGGCTGGCGCCTTCATGAGCTAAAGGGCGATCAGGCGAGTCGCTGGTCGATCACCGTGAACGGAAACTGGCGACTGACATTTAGTTTTGAGGGCACGGACGTGGTGCTTCTCAATTATGAAGACTATCACTAGGAGAGGCGACATGAGCCAGATGCACAACCCTTGCCACCCCGGGGAAGTGCTCAAGGAAGCCTTGAGCGAAATCAGCGTGACCGATGCGGCAAAACGCTTGGGAGTCGGCCGCGTGGCGCTCTCGCGCTTGCTGAACGGTGCCACCGGCATCAGCCCAGAGATGGCCCTGCGCCTATCCAAGGCGCTCAGCACTTCGCCGGAATTCTGGTACGGCATGCAGGTCAACTTCGACCTATGGCAGGCCAAGAAGAAGTTCCGCGGCAAGGTGCGCCCTATCATCCAGCGTCCAATCAAGGCGGCCTGATCTGCCCAGGGATACAATAAAGCCCTGCAGTTGCTTCACATCGCTCGCGCGGCGCGCCGAGTTATTGCCAGCCCCCCCCCAAATTCTGGCTTAACTATCGCCGCCTAATCTGCCACGATGGGGAAGCGCCCTGGTCTGGTCACTCCCACTCAATCGTCGCCGGCGGCTTGCCCGAAATGTCGTACACCACGCGTGAAATCCCCGGCACTTCATTGATCACTCGATGCGCCACGCGATCCAGGAATTCATAGGGTAAGCGCGCCCAGCGTGCTGTCATGAAGTCGATGGTCTCTACGGCACGCAACGCGATTACAAAGTCATACTTGCGGCCATCACCCATCACGCCAACCGAACGCACCGGCAAAAACACCGCAAAGGCCTGGTTAACTTTGTCGTACAAACCGTGCGTGCGCAATTCTTCGATGAAAACCGCGTCCGCGCGTCGCAACAGATCTGCATGCGATTTTTGAATTTCGCCCAGGATGCGCACGCCGAGACCGGGGCCCGGAAACGGATGCCGGTGCACCATTTCCCTCGGCAGCCCTAATTCGACGCCGAGCTTGCGCACTTCATCTTTAAACAACTCGCGCAAAGGCTCGAGCAGCTTGAGTTTCATATCCTTCGGCAGCCCACCGACGTTGTGATGCGATTTGATCACGTGGGCCTTGCCGGTCTTGCTGCCGGCCGACTCAATCACGTCTGGATAAATCGTGCCCTGCGCCAGCCATTTCGCGTCCTTGAGTTTGGCCGATTCCTCGTCGAACACCTCGATGAACATGCGGCCGATGATTTTGCGTTTCTTCTCCGGATCCGTTTCACCCTTCAGGGCCGCCAGGAATCGCTGCTCGGCATCGATGCGAATCACCTGCACGCCCATGTGTTCGGCAAATGTGGCCATCACTTGATCGCCCTCGCCCAGGCGCAACAAACCGTGATCCACGAATACACAGGTGAGCTGCGGTCCGATCGCCTTGTGCAGTAGTGCCGCCAGCACCGAGGAGTCCACGCCGCCCGACAAGCCCAGCAGCACTCGGTCCGCACCCACCTGCGCGCGAATCCGCGCAATGCTGTCGTCGATGATGTTTCTTGTGGCCCACTCGCCGGAGCAGCCCGCGATCTCACGGACGAAGCGCCGCAGCATTTCCCCGCCTTGCAAGGTATGCGTCACTTCAGGATGGAACTGCACGCCGTACATGCGGCGCTTCTCATCGGCCATCGCCGCAAAGGGGGCATTGTCGCTGACTGCGATGGCAGAGAATCCCGGCGGTATGGCCGTTACGCGATCTCCATGGCTCATCCATACATCCAGAACCCGCTGTCCCTGCGCGTCGCGATTGTCCTCGAGGCCATCGAGCAATCGAGAATCGCGTATCGGGCGAATCTGCGCGGCGCCGAATTCGCGGTGCGAGGCTCCTTCGACCTTGCCGCCCAAGTGTTCCGCCATGGTTTGCATGCCGTAGCAGATGCCCAGCACCGGAACTCCCAACGAATAGACTTCGGGCGCGGCTTCGTGGCCCTTCTCATCGTCGTATACGGATTCCGGACCACCGGACAGGATGACGGCCTTGGGATTGAATTTCTTGATGTCTTCGCCGCTGACATCGCAGGCGTAGATCTCCGAATACACGCCCATTTCGCGCACTCGGCGTGCGATGAGCTGCGTGTATTGGGCGCCGAAGTCGAGGATTAAGACCTTGTCCGCATGAATATCGGACATCAACCGATCCGATAATTGGGCGCTTCTTTGGTGATGGTCACATCGTGCACGTGACTCTCGCGAACGCCGGCATTGGTGATGCGCACAAACTGCGGCCGCGTGCGCATCTCCTCGATGCTGCTGCTGCCGGTATAGCCCATGGCGGCGCGCAATCCGCCAGAAAGCTGGTGCAGGATCGCCACCAGGCTGCCCTTGTAAGGCACGCGGCCTTCGATGCCTTCGGGTACCAGCTTTTCCAGTTCCGAAGTGGTGTCCTGAAAATATCGGTCGCTGGAGCCGTGCGCCTGCGCCATCGCACCGAGCGAACCCATTCCCCGGTACGCCTTGTACGAGCCGCCTTGGTACAGCTCAACGTCGCCGGGAGATTCCTCGGTGCCGGCGAACATGCCGCCGATCATCACGCAATGGGCGCCCGCTGCCAGCGCCTTCGCCACATCGCCGGAATAGCGGATGCCGCCATCGCCGATCACGGGCACCCCGCTGCCCTCCAGCGCCTTGGCCACCCTTGCGATGGCGCTGATTTGCGGGACACCGACGCCGGCCACCACGCGAGTGGTGCAAATCGATCCCGGTCCGATGCCGACTTTCACTCCGTCAGCGCCGTGCTTGACCAGGTCGAGGGCCGCTTCGGCGGTCACGATGTTGCCGCCGATCACCTGGATATCGCCATACTTTGTCTTGATCTTCGAAACCATCTCCAGAACGCCGCGGGAATGTCCGTGAGAGGTGTCGACGATCACGACGTCGACGCCGGCCTCGCGCAATGCTGCGACTCGGTCCAAGGTATCCGGAGAAGTTCCGACCGCCGCGCCGACGCGCAGACTGCCGACGCCGTCCTTGCAGGCGTTCGGAAATTCCGTGGCCTTCTGGAAGTCCTTCACAGTGATCATGCCGCGCAGGTCATGATCGCCGGCGATCACCAACACCTTCTCGATGCGATGCTTGTGCAGCAGCGCCAACACTTCATCCTTGGGGGCGTTCTCGCGCACCGTGATCAAGCGCTCTTTCGGGGTCATGACCGAGGAGACCGGCGCATCCAGTTTGGTTTCGAAGCGCAGATCCCGATGAGTCACGATGCCGACCACCTTGGTGCCCAGCACCACCGGGACGCCGGAAATGTTCTTGGCGCGGGTCAGCTCGATCACCTGGCGAATGGTCATATCTGGTTTGACGGTGATTGGATCGCTGATCACGCCGCTTTCGAACTTTTTGACCCGATCGACCTGGCGGGCCTGGGCTTCGACCGACATGTTCTTGTGAATGATGCCGATGCCGCCCTCTTGCGCCATGGTGATGGCCAAGCGGGCTTCGGTCACCGTGTCCATGGCGGCGGAGACCACCGGCAAATTGAGGCGGATTTCGCGGGTTAATTGGCTCGACAGAGATACTTCGCGGGGCAGGACTTCGGAATATGCCGGCACCAGCATCACGTCATCGAAGGTGAGTGCCTCTTCTAAAATGCGCATAGGGTCGCGTCACAGGTTCGTCTAAGAGGCGGCGCATTGTACCTTGCGCGTGCTGTGCGGTAAACCGCAGTATGATTCGACCATGGAATTAGCCCCGATCGGCGCCGTCGTCAAGGCGCCGGAACGCGACATTTACAGTGTTTCCCGCTTAAATCGCGAGGTTCGCGTGCTGCTGGAGCGCGGCTTCGGCAGCCTCTGGCTGGAGGGTGAAATTTCGAACTTTGCCCGGCCCAGTTCCGGACATTGGTATTTCTCGCTGAAAGATGCCGCTGCGCAGGTGCGCTGCTGCATGTTCCGTCAGCGCAACATGCTGGCCGCCTTTACCGCGAAAGACGGGCAAAAAGTCTTGGTCCGGGCGCGCATTGGTCTGTACGAACCGCGCGGCGAATACCAGCTCGTCATCGACCAGATGGAGGACGCCGGCGTCGGCGCCTTGAAGCGCCAGTTCGAGCAGCTGTCTGCCAAGCTTAGTGCCGAAGGGCTGTTCGCCGCAGAGCGCAAGCGCTCTCTGCCGGTGCTGCCAAAGCGAATCGGCGTCATCACCTCAGCATCGGGCGCCGCGATTCGCGACATTTTGCATGTGCTGGCGCGGCGCTTCGCCGCCGTGCCCGTGCTCATTTATCCGGTTGCCGTGCAGGGCGCTGCCGCGGCGGGCGAAATCACCGCTGCGCTGCGACTCGCCGGCAGCCGCGCGGAGTGCGATGTGCTCATACTGGCGCGCGGCGGCGGTTCGCTCGAGGATTTATGGGCGTTCAACGATGAAGCTCTGGCGCGCGCCATCGTCGCCTCCCCCATCCCGGTGATCAGCGGCGTGGGCCATGAAGTGGATTTCACCATCGCCGACTTTGCCGCCGACGTGCGCGCGCCGACGCCTTCCGCGGCTGCCGAACTGGTCGTTCCCAATGGCGAAGAGTGGCTGGCGTCGCTGCAGCGTCTGCACGGACTGCTGGCGCGCGGCGCGCGTCGTCGGATCGAGGCACAGCGCGAGCGGCTGCGCTGGCTGATGGGCCGTGCGGCGCTGGTCAGTCCGGTCGCCCGGTTGTCGCAACAGTCTCAACGTCTGGACGAATTGGAAACTCGTCTGGCGCGCAGCTGGCGCCAGATTCTGGCGGATCGACGTTCGGCCTTGGGCGATTGCCGCACGCGGCTGTGGCAAGCCAGCCCCGTTGCGCGCGTACAAACAGCCATCGCGCAACACGCCGCCCTGTTCGCCAGACTGCGGATTGCGGGCACTGAACAGCTGCGTCGCGCGCGCGAGCGGCTGCTGCCCTTGGTGCGCACCTTGAATGCCGTCAGTCCGCTGGCGACCTTGGATCGCGGCTACGCCATCGTCAGCCGCGAAGATGGCACCATTTTGAGAAGCGCCGGCGACGCGAGCCCCGGCATGGTCATCGAGGCGCGCCTGGCCAGTGGAAAAATCCGCGCCAAGGTGGAGAAATCCTCGTGATCCGCACCATGATCGGCTGCCTGTCGCTCGTTCCGGCAATCGCGCTGGCGTACAGCCTGCCGCGCGAGAGCGCCGTTCCCGGCGGCATCAAACTCATCCGCTTGAGCGAGCACGGCGACGCCGAGCCGGCAGTCGATATAGACGGACACCGAGTCCTCGTGATTCGCGATGCCGACACGTGGGTGGCGGTGGTGGGCATTCCGTTGTCGGCGCCGCTGCAGCCGGAACATGTCATCGTGCACGCCGCTGACGGCCGCCAAGACATCGAATTTCTGGTCGGCGACAAGCAATACGCCAGTCAGTCGCTGAAGGTCGCCCCCAAACAGGTGAATCTTTCCAAGGCGGACCTGGAACGCGTGGCTCGAGAGCGCGTCGTCATCGATCGCGCCATGAACACCTGGTCGAACCGCCAACCTGAATCCTTGAGCCTGCCGGCGCCGGTGCCCGGCGTGCGCAGCAGTTCATTCGGCCTGCGGCGAATATTCAATGGCGAATCTCGCAATCCGCACAGCGGCATGGATATCGCCGCACCGACTGGAACACCGGTGTTGGCGCCGATCGACGGCACCGTCATCGATACGGGCGAGTTTTTCTTCAATGGCAATACGGTATTTGTCGATCATGGCCGCGGCCTAATCAGCATGTACTGTCATTTGAGCGCCATCGATGTGAAGCCCGGACAGCATGTCGCTGCCGGTGCGCATCTTGGGCTGGTGGGCATGACCGGTCGGGTGACCGGTCCGCATTTGCACTGGGGCTTGAGCCTGAACCGCGCGTGGGTAGACCCTGCGCTATTCCTGCCCTAGCCGCCCGCCGCACCACCCAACATCTGATCCACCTGCGCACCTTCCAACGGCGGAGTCGTCATGGCGGCCGCTCGCAGGCGCGCGCTGTGCTCCTGCACCGCGGCGCCCGAGGGCTGCATTTCGATCTGCCCCTGGAAGAACGCGCCTTCGCTGATGCCGACGCGCGGCGCGAATACATTGCCTTTCACTTTCGCAGTCGCGCGAATGTTGACCGACTCGGTGGCGTACAAATCGCCATCCACTTTACCGTCGATGACGATGACCCGGGCGCGCACGTCGCCCTTCATCGAGCCGTCGGTGCCGATGGTCAGGCTCTGCGTGTGGGTAATGGAACCGTCCACGCTGCCTTGCACGATCAAATCTTCCTGCGCGGATAATTCGCCGCGAAACTTCAATGTCGGTCCGAGCACCGAGGCGCGCGACGCGGGTTCCGGGGCCCTGACTTCCGGCGCGCGGATGGGCTCTGCGGCCTTGGCTTCCGGCGCGCGTGGCTCAGGACGTGGTCCGCGAGGCTCCGGACGGGACGTGGCAGGCGAATTGGAATTCATCATGAGATCATCTCCAGCAAGGGGTTTCTTGAGCCACGACATTGTCAGGCGACGCCACCGGCGCTTTTCGGCCGGCTCAGGGGATCAAACTTTGCGGCTTGCGCGGCTTTCTTCGAATCCATGTCGATGCTGCCGCTGAAATTCGCGCCTTCCAGAATGCTCACGGTCGGGGCAAAAATATTGCCGGCCACCTTGGCGGTCTCCTTCACGAACACGGATTTTTCGGCCGTGAGATCGCCATCGACAGTGCCTTCAACGATGATCAGTTGCGCCTTGATATTCGCCTTGACGGTGCCCTGCGGACCGACCGTCAATCGCTGCGTATGGGTAATCGAGCCTTCCACCCGCCCTTGGATCAGCAAATCTTCTTCGGCCGATAAATCGCCTTTGAAATACAGTGTCGGACCGAGAATCGAGGCACGTTCGTTGGCGCTGTTGTACGGATTGCTCATGTTTTCTCCCTTGAGGCGATAGGACGTCGGACAGGCGCTGAAAGACTACCTGGCATAATCGGTCCGTTAGTGAGACTTCGATCACGAAATGCCGCGCTGTAAAAATCGCGCTCGCGCGCATGTCGCAAATTGCGGACAGCGCGTTAGTTGAGGGGCTTGACGTCCTCGGTGGCGGCCGGCGCAGGCACGGGTACCGTACCGGGTACGGTAACGGTCCCCTTAACAGCATCGGCTTTCTTGGATTTCTTCTTTACCGGTGCATCGGTTCTTACTAGCGATGACAGGGGGCAACGCATCTGACGCGTCTGAATGGTGCTGAATTTGTCGAAGCTGCCATCGACATTCGACTCGAAGCCGATTTTCTGTTCGAACGGTAAATCGACGCAATTGACCAGCAGCGTAGCCTTGTACCAGCGCCGCGCGCGATCCTGGATGAGGATGGTCTTGCTGTCCACCACATCCCAATCCCAAATACCGCCGCGATTGGCGAACTTGATCTGGACCTCGCGCGGGCCGGCCACTGCGGTCGCGCTTATTGCCATGAGCGCAATCAACAGCAGTTCGTTCCTTTTCATCTAGGCCTCCCTCTTGGCGGATCCTTGATGCGCCAAATAATCGTTCAAAGTATGCGCCAATGAAACGAAGTCCGAAGGGATCATCAGAACGGTGGTGCTGTTGTTCTCGGCACCGACTTCCGCAATCATTTGCATGCGGCGCAGCTCGAGCGCTGCCGGATTCGCGGTAATCTGCGCTGCCGCCAGCGACAGCTTGACAGAGGCTTCCAGTTCCGCCTCCGCCTTGATGATACGCGCGCGCTTCTCGCGGATCGCTTCGGCCTGCATCGCCATCACTTGCTGCATGGCTTTCGGCAATTCCACATCCTTCATCTCGAAGCGTTGCACTTCGAGGCCCCACGCAGCGGTCGAGCCGGAGATGCTGTCGGTCAGCAGCGAGTTGATCTTATTGCGCTCCTGCAGAATCTCGTCCAGATCGTGCTGGCCGATGATGTTGCGTAGTCCGGTAAGCGCCAATTGGTAGACCGCCGCCGGAGCATCGGCAACCTCAATCACCGCCTTGGCCGCATCGGTGATGCGATACCACAGTACCGCGTTGACCTTGATGGTCACGCTATCGCGGGTGATGGTTTCCTGCTGCTCGGCGGAAACAGTGCGGGTGCGGATGTCTATGGTCACCGAACGCTCGATGCCCAGGGGGATGATCCAATATATCCCGGGACCGCGCAGCCCCTTGTAGCGCCCTAGTCGAAACACCACCCCGCGCTCGTACTCCTGAGCGATGCGAATGCCGGAAATCGCCAGCACCAACAGAACGATGACCACGATGTCCGCAATGGGAAACATGAATACGCTCCTTCGTTGGAGCGCATTTTACGCTTAATCGCAAAACGCGGCTTTTTCGCCTATTCGACGCTCTCTCCATGCAGAGAAATGTCAAGGCCTTCGCGTTCTTGCTCTTCCGAGACGCGCAAGCCGATGGTCATGTCGATGATTTTCAGAATGATGTAGCTGACCACGAAACCGTAGATCACGGTCACCGCCACGCCTTTCAGCTGGATCAAGAACGAACCGTCGGCGCCGCTGATTTCCTTGCTGACGAACACGCCCGTCAGCAGCGCGCCGATGATGCCGCCGACGCCGTGTACGCCGAAGGCGTCCAGCGAGTCGTCGTACTTGAATGCATGCTTCAAAGTTGTCGCCGCGAAGTAGCACACCACGCCCGCGATCAAGCCGATGAGCACCGCCGGGGTGGGTCCCACATAGCCGGACGCCGGGGTCACCGCCACCAGGCCTGCCACGGCGCCGGAAGCGATGCCCAACACGCTGGGCTTCCCCGTCCTGATCCATTCCGCAAACATCCAGCCCAGTGCCGCGGCCGCGGTCGCCATCTGCGTCACCAGCATGGCCATGCCCGCGCGCCCATCGGCGGCGCCCGCTGAGCCTGCATTGAAACCGAACCAGCCGACCCACAGCATCGACGCGCCGATCAAGGTGAGGGTCAAGTTATGCGGCGCCATGGCCTCCCGGCCATAGCCCAGACGCTTGCCGAGTACCAAGCAGCTGGCAAGGCCGGCTATGCCGGCGTTGATGTGCACCACCGTGCCGCCGGCGTAGTCCAGCACGCCGGAAGTGTTCAGCCAGCCGGTGGATTCCCACACCATGTGCGCTATCGGCGAATACACCGCCAGCGACCAGACCCCCATGAAAACCAGCATGGCCGAAAATTTCATTCGGTCGGCGAACGCGCCGGCGATCAGGGCCGGTGTGATGGCGGCAAAGGTCAGCTGGAACATGGCATACACGGTCTCGGGAATCGTCAACGCCAGGTGCGACACCGACAGCTTGTTGGTTGGGTCGTGCATGAAGGTCATGCCGTTGAACAGCGCGCGTTTAGAACCGCCAATAAAGCCATTGCCGGGCGTGAACGCCCACGAATAGCCGATCAGCCACCACAGAATCGTCACCACGCAGACGATGGCGAAGGTCTGCATCAAAGTCGCGAGGACGTTTTTCTTGCGCACCATGCCGCCGTAGAACAGCGCCAGTCCCGGGATCGACATCATCAGCACCAAGGCCGTCGAGGTCAGCATCCATGCCGTGTCGCCGGCGTTGATTTTGTCGACAGCGACCAATACGGGCTCAGTTGCGGCGGCTACTGCCGTACTCGCGGCTGCGGTGGACGCGCTGACTGGCGCCTCGTCCGCAATCGCCGCCGGCATCGCGACAGCCAGCATGGCCAGTAAGCCCAGTAAAGGCAGAGTCTTCATCGCATCCCCCCCCTAGATTTCTAAATAGCGCTCGCGTCGCGCTCACCCGTACGGATGCGCACGACCTGCGCAAGATCGAACACAAAAATCTTACCGTCTCCAACCTTGCCGGTTTTTGCTGCTTTCATGATGACTTCGAGCAGCTGGTCGACCAAGGCATTATCAACTGCGATTTCCAGTTTTGTCTTTGGCACGAACTCAACCGCGTATTCGGCGCCGCGGTAAATCTCGGTGTGTCCGCGCTGGCGACCGAAGCCCCGCACCTCGGAGACCGTCATACCCTGGACGCCCACATCGCTGATTGCCTTGCGGACTTCGTCCAGCTTGAAGGGTTTGATGATCGCGGTCACGAGTTTCATTCAAATCTCTGCCTCGCAGGTTGATGCGTGGCGCAAGCACCGCTTGTGCCAAGCAACAGGATTCGAACACGATCAGCAAGTTAGTGAGATACGAGCCGCCCGTTTAAGATTCTTTGCACCGAGTCAGGGCGAGCAGCATGGGCGACACGCCTCATCTTGAGGCGCTAGCGTAGAGACATCTCGAGCCGCACTCTGCCCGCCTCATTCTTGGCCTTGTCGTTGGCCACGAGGAAGACTCGCTCGGCATCGATTTGCGTGCCGTTGAGCAGCGCCTGCTGCAAATTCGTGGCGCGTTGTTGTCCCAGTGCCGTCAATTCGGCTTCGCCTACCGTGATGTGATCGCGCAACGCCTGGGTCAGGTAATCGATTTTCGCCGCCGCGATTTCTGGTTTGGTCTTCAAGGCCGCGATGCTGTCCGGGTACTTCGGGTCGCCGCCGACATCCTTGCCGTACAACTGCGCCAGAATGTCGACCTGCGCCGCCGCCTCCAATTGCGCGAAGGGAATGGCAGCGGACTTCTTGCGCACCGCGCCCGAGGTTTGCAGCGCTTGGATGTGCGTCTGCAATTGCGCATCGACCAGCAAGGGCGCATCCAGTTCTTTAACCGCTGCGATCGGCACTTCGATCTTGATCTGCGGCCGCTCGTTCAAGGCTTTGACGATGGTCTGGGCCTTCTGCGCCGCAGCCGCGTCCAGATCCGCCATGCCTGGCGGGAAATCGATGAACTGCAGATCCGGTCCGCCGCCGAACAGAGAACCCAGCAAAGCGAACGGCGCGGTGACGGCCTTCTCTAAAATGCTGACGAACACCTTCCAGATGATGGGACCCAACCTGAACTGCGGGTCGTCCAGGGAGCCGGTCACCGGCAGGTTCAAATCGATCACGCCATCGCGGTTCTTCATCAGTGCCACTGCCAGTTTGATGGGCAGCGACACCGCGTCCTTGCTCTCCGTCTTGTCGCCGAATTCCAGTTGATCGACGACGATGTGATGCTGTGCATCGAGCTTGCGTCCGTCGACCCGGTAATGCAGCTCGGTGTTCAGCTTGCCCTTGCTGATGTTGTAGCCCGCGAACTTTCCGGAGTACGGATTGAAGGTGCTGAGCTCGATGTTGTGAAAGCTCATGGTCAGATCCGTGTACAGCGCGGCGCTCAATACATTGACATCGCCGACGACGGACACGGGCGCGTACTGATCCACCGACCCATGCAAATCGACATGAGCGCGCGACTTCGGCTGCGAAGTCAGGCCTGTCACGGAGCCTTGCAGTTTCTGGATGCCGGTCGCGAAATTCGGCTTGACGGATAAGTCGGCGAAGTTGGCCTCGCTGGCCCGAATCACGATTTTCTTGATCGACATCGGCATGCCAGCCGCCGCGCTAGCGGGCGCGGTCGCAGGTCCCGGCGCAAGCTTGGCAGACTTGCCGCGCGGCTTGACGCTC
>JAXDQN010000496.1:0-4780 GCA_034667865.1 Gammaproteobacteria bacterium | reverse complement strand
CCACGCCCCGACCGTGTGTGAATGATAGCCGAATCGACGGGCTTCAGCGCCGCAGAATCTTCATCAGCTCTTCGAGCTCCAGCCGCATTTGATGGATCAATTGCTGGCTTTGATTCAAGTCCACCTGCGCATCATCGCCGGTGAGGCGGTTACGCGCTCCGCCGATGGTAAAGCCCTGCTCGTACAGCAGGCTGCGGATTTGCCGGATGATCAGTACGTCCTGACGCTGGTAATAGCGGCGATTGCCGCGCCGTTTCACCGGCTTTAGCTGCGGGAACTCCTGCTCCCAGTAGCGCAGCACATGCGGCTTCACGCCGCACAGATCGCTGACTTCGCCGATGGTGAAGTAGCGCTTGCCGGGAATCGGCGGCAGATCGCTATTGTTGCTTGGTTCCAGCATAGGCCTCGACGCGCGCTTTCAGTTTCTGACCAGGACGGAATGTCACAACGCGACGGGCGCTGATGGGAATCTCTTCGCCGGTTTTGGGATTGCGCCCCGGGCGCCGATTCTTGTCCCGCAAATCGAAATTACCGAATCCGGAAAGCTTCACTTGCTCACCAGATGACAACGCAGCACGAATTTCCTCGAAGAAGAGGTCCACGAGTTCACGTGCTTCACGTTTGTTGAGCCCCAATTGATCGAATAGGGCTTCGGCCATCTCTGCCTTCGTCAGGGCTGCCATGCTTATTGATCTCTTATTGTGGCGCTCAATACATCCCTTAACCGCGCGACTACTCGAGCCACTACGGCATCCGCGTCATCGTCAGTAAGAGTGCGTGAGGAGTCCTGTAAAATCAAGCCTAAAGCGATACTTTTTCGTCCAGTTTCTACGTTGGATCCTCGATATACATCGAACACCCGCAAGTCGCTCAAAAGACCCGATGCACTAAAGGTAACATTTTCCCGTAAAACTGCGAGGGGCACCGTTTCGTCGACCACGATTGCTAAATCTCGACGCACACTCGGGTACTTAGATATTTTGTTAAATTGCAATGGCTTAGAAGCGAAAGCTACAGTCATTTCAAGCTCAAATAAAAATACAGCGGCGGAGAGATTTAATTCCTTCGCTATCTGTGGATGCAATTCGCCCAGCCATCCGATCGCCACATCGCCGCGAAAAATTCGCGCGGCGCGACCTGGTCGCAATACCGGCAAGGTTGCAGCTTCGAAACGAATGCTCGTTACGTCGCCTGTCAAAGCCAACACATCCATGACGTCGGCTTTCACATCATAAAAATCCAACGCTTCCTTGGCACTGCCCCACTGCTCCGGCAACCGCTGACCGGTTGCAATGCCGGCCAGCGTTTCGATTTCTCGAAGCAGGTTCGACCCGCTTTGGACGACAAATTTATTGCCTAGTTCGAACAGGCGCACGCGGTTTTGCTGGCGACGCAGGTTCTCGCGACAGCTGTGCAATAGACCGGTCCAGAGGGACACGCGCATTTCGCTCAACTCGGCAGAGATCGGATTGGCCAGCGCCAGGGCCGGGGTATCCGGAAACAGACTTCGCTGCAGGCTCGGATCCACGAAAGTGTAGGTAATAACTTCGCGGTAACCGCGATCGGCGATGGCGGTCAGCACGCGTTCCTGGCTGACCTGCTTCTCGGTGGCGTCGCCCGGGATCTGCGGCGCAGTGGCATGGAATTCGGCGATGCTGTCGAAGCCGCGCAAACGAGCCACTTCCTCGATCAAATCAGCCTCGATGCGGATGTCGAAGCGATGCGAGGGGCGCAGAACGCGCCAGCCCGCGGCGGTCAATTCTGCCTTCTCGCTGATGGCGCCCAACACCGCTTGCACCTCGGAATCGGGCACCGGGGCACCCAGCAAGCGCGTGACGCGCTCGCGGCGCAAAGCCACCCATTCGTCCGCAGCCGCAGCAGCGCCCGCCGAGGCGATGCGCGTGACCTGAACCGGTCCCGGCGACCCGCCGGCACATTCCAGCAGCAACTCGGTGGCGCGCTCAATGGCCAACGCAGCCAAGCTCGGGTCGACTCCACGCTCAAAACGTTGCGCGGCATCGGTGAATAGTCCCAACCGGCGCGCGCGGCCGGCCACCGAAGCCGGTGAAAAATGCGCCGACTCCAGCAGTACATCGGTGGTGGTATCGGAAATCGCCGTACGGCGCCCACCCATGACGCCGGCGACACCCACGGCCCCGCTGTCATCCGCGATCACCAGAAACTCGCCATCCAGCTCATGCTCCTTGTCGTCGAGCAAGGTGATGCGTTCCTTCGCAGTAGCCATACGCACGGTGATGCCCCGGTCGAGCTTCGCCAAGTCATAGGCATGCATGGGCTGCCCCAGCTCCATCATCACGAAGTTGGTCACATCGACCACGGCTGAGATACTGTTGATGTCGACCCGGCGCAATCTCTCGCGCAGCCACGCCGGCGATGGCGCATCGGCTTTCACGCCGCGGATCACGCGCGAGGCAAACACCGGGCAGGCATCGCCTGCCTGCAGCGATACCGGGAACACCGCCTGTTGAGCCGCCGCCACCGGCTTCGATACGTAGCTTAAGTAGCGGCGCTCTTGTGCCGCGGTGTAGTCGCGGGCGATCCCGAACACACTCATGCAATCGCCGCGATTCGGCGTCGCATTGACTTCCAGCATGACGTCGTCCAGATCCAGCGCTGCGCGAAGCTCACTGTTGAGCTTCAGCGCCATCGGCAGCTCCATGATGCCGTCTTGGCTCTCGCCCAAACCCAGTTCGCGCGACGAACACAGCATGCCGTTGGATTCCAGTCCGCGCAGTTTGGTGCGCTTGATGTGCACGTCTTTGGGCAAATGCGCACCATCCATCGCCACCGCCACTTTCAGTCCGGCACGGACATTCTTGGCGCCGCAAATGATCTGCAGACGATTGACGCCATCGGTGGTGACCTGACATACCGAGAGTTTCTCGGCGTCCGGATGGCGAGTGCATTCGAGCACCTCGCCGACCACGACGCCGGCGAATGGCGGCGCCACCGGGGAAATCGCTTCCACTTCCAAGCCGGCCAGAGTGAGCTGCGCAGCCAGCTGCGCCGGCGACGCTGTCACCGGGGTAATCTCCTGCAGCCAACGATAAGTGATCTTCACGGGCTAGCTGGCCTTCACGGAAATTGCTTCAGCAATTGCAAATCATTTTCGAAGAACAGGCGCAAATCATCGACGCCATAGCGCAGCATCGCCAGCCGATCGATGCCGGCGCCAAAGGCGTAGCCCTGCCACTTTTCACTGTCGTAGCCGGCCGCATCCAGCACCTTCGGGTGAATCATTCCGCATCCCAAAATTTCCAGCCAGCCGCTGTGTTTGCACACGCGGCAACCCTTGCCGCCGCAGAACACGCACTCGATATCGGCTTCCGCGGAAGGCTCGGTGAATGGAAAATAAGAGGGACGCAAGCGCATTCCCAAAGGACGCTCGAAGAAGCGTTCGACGAAGGTATGCAACATGGCCTTCAGGTTGGCGAAGCTGATGTGCTCGCCGATCACCATGCCTTCGACCTGATGAAACATGGGTGTGTGCGTCATGTCCGAGTCGATGCGATACACGCGGCCCGGAGCGATGATGGCCAGCGGCGGTTTCTGCGACATCATGGTGCGGATCTGCACCGGCGAGGTGTGGGTACGCAGCAACCGTCCATCGCCAAAGTAGAAGGTGTCGTGCATGGCACGCGCCGGATGATTCTTCGGAATATTCAAGGCTTCGAAGTTATGGAAATCGTCCTCGACTTCCGGACCCGACACCACCTGGAATCCCGCCTGCGAGAAGATCTTCTCGATGCGCAGCCGGGTGCGCGTCACCGGATGCAGGCTGCCGGGTTCTTGGCCGCGGCCGGGCAAGGTGACATCGATGGTGCCCTTGGCCAATTCCCGTGCCAGGGCGCCCGCTTCCAAACGGATGCGATGCATCTCCAGCGCCGATTGAACGGCCGTCTTGGCATCGTTGATGCGCTGGCCGGCGGCGGGACGCTCGGCGGCCGAGAGGCCGCCCAACGCCTTGAGCTGCTCGGTGAGCAGCCCCTTCTTGCCTAAGATCCTGACGCGCACCTCATCCAACGCGGCGAGATCGCCCGACGCGTCGATATCGGCGAGCGCTTCATTGACAAGCGCCGACAGGGAATCCGCGGAGCTCAAGGCCTACGCCGGGAGGCTAGCCTTGGCTTTCTCCGCGATGGCCGTAAAGGCCGGCATGTCATGCATCGCGAGATCCGCAAGCACCTTGCGATCGATGGCCAGACCTGCCTTGTTGAGCCCGTCGATCAGCGTGCTGTAGGTCATGCCGCATAGACGCGACGCCGCGTTGATACGGGTGATCCACAACGCGCGGTATTCGCGCTTCTTCTCGCGCCGGCCGCGATAAGCATATTGGCCGGCCTTGATGACCGCCTGCTTGGCTGTGCGAAAGACTTTGCGCCGGGCATTGAAGTAGCCCTTCGCTTTCTTGAGAATTTTCTTGTGCCGCCGACCCGCGACGACACCGCGTTTAACTCGTGCCATGTGTTATCTCCTGACTCTTAGGCGTGCGGCAAACATTGCTTGATGCGTTTCACGTCAGACTCGCTGACATGCATCTCGCGGCGCAGCTGGCGCTTACGCTTGCTTGGCTTTTTCGTCAGGATGTGACGACGATGGGATTGACCGCGCTTGAAGCCATTCGCTGTTTTGCGAAAACGCTTCGCCGCAGCCCGTTTAGTTTTCAACTTGGGCATATCGACTCCTAATTTTACTAGCCCTGCTCACAAGCACCTTGCAGTGCCGCTACAGGCGGGACGGTACGACTGTTACGTTGTAC
>JAXDQN010000495.1:0-3273 GCA_034667865.1 Gammaproteobacteria bacterium | reverse complement strand
TGCATCTGTATCGTGTTCGTGCCCATGTTCTTTTTATCGGGCGTCGCGCGCTACCTGTTCGCGCCCCTGGCAATGGCCGTGGTGTTCGCCATGCTGGCCTCGTACGTGCTATCGCGCACCCTGGTGCCCACCCTGGTGATGCTGATGATGGACCACACCCCGGAGCACGCCGGCGCCCGTCCCAGTTTGCTGAAGCGCATCTATCGGGCCTTCGATGCGCGCTTCGAGAAGATTCGCGGCGGCTATGCGGACATCCTGGCGGCGGTATTGAACAATCGCCGTGCGTTCGCCGGCGCGTTTCTCGGTTTCTGCGTACTGTCCTGCGGACTGGTGTTCGTGCTGGGACGGGATTTCTTTCCGAGCGTGGACGCGGGTCAAATCCGCATGCACATGCGCATGCCTTCGGGTACCCGGATCGAGGAAACGGCCCGTGTCGCCGATCAGGTGGATAACCTAATTCGTAAAATCGTGCCGCCTGAAGAATTGAACGTGTTGCTGGACAATCTCGGCGTGCCGGTCAGCGGCATCAACAATGTGTACAGCAATGCGGGTACCTTCAGCACGCTGGATGGCGAAATCCAGATTTCCTTGAACGAAAATCACCGGCCGACGCAGCAGTACGTCGAGCAGTTGCGGCTCGAGCTGCCAAAGCGATTCCCGGGGGCTGAATTTTTCTTTCAGCCGGCTGACATGGTGACGCAGATATTGAATTTCGGCCTGCCGGCGGCGATCGATGTGTTATTCACAGGCGCCGATCTGCGCAGCAACTACGATTTGGCGGCTGGATTGATGAAACAGATCAAGCAAATCCCCGGCACCGTCGACACTCATATTCATCAGCGCTTGGACCTGCCGACCTTGACGCTAAAAATGGACCGCTCGCAACTTCAGACGGTGGGTTTGAGCGCCAACGATGTGGCGCAAAACATGCTGGTATCCACGGCGGGCACCACCCAGGTGTCGCCCGGTTTCTGGCTGGACCCTTCCAACGGCGTGGTCTACAACCTGGCGGCGCAATCGCCGCAATACAACGTGGACAGCCTGGATGCATTGCTGCAAACGCCCGTGCGCGCGGCCTCCGGAGGCCCGACCCAATTGCTCAGCAATTTAGTGAGTGTCACGCCGGCCACGCAGATCGCGGTGGCATCGCGCTACAATCTCGCGCCGGCGACCGACATCTATGTGAGCGTGCAAGGACGCGACTTGGGCTCGGTGACCGCGCAGATCGAGAAGCTGGTCAATGAGCTGCGGCCGCAGCTGCCGCGCGGCGCCACCGTGCAAATGCGGGGGCAGGCGCAGACCATGCGTACCTCCTTCATCGAACTGGGTGTGGGCCTGGTGATGGCGGTGGTGCTGGTGTACCTGCTGATCGTGGTGAATTTCCAGTCCTGGATTGACGCCTTCGTCATCATTACGGCGTTACCCGCAGCGCTGGCCGGAATCTGCTGGATGTTGTTTTTGACGGCCACCACGTTGAGCGTGCCGGCGCTGACCGGGGCCATCATGACCATGGGCGTCGCCACCGCCAACAGCATTCTGATCGTGTCCTTTGCCAAACAGCGCATGAACGAGGGCTTGGACCCGGTGGCCGCGGCGCAAGACGCCGGCGCCACCCGCATACGCCCCGTGCTGATGACGGCATTGGCCATGATCATCGGCATGATCCCCATGGCGTTGGGCTGGGGCGAGGGCGCGGAACAGAATGCGCCGCTGGGACGATCCGTCATCGGTGGTTTGCTGTTCGCGACAGTATCTACGTTGTTTTTTGTGCCGGTGATTTTCGCCGGCGTTCATCGGCGCCTGGAGCTGCGCAAACGCGCGCACGCCGCGGGCGGCCCGATTGCAGAAGGTAATTCTTAAGATGAAGAACTCATCGGCTGCTCCGGCCGTGAAACGCGCCAAAGTCTTGATCGGCGGGATCCTCGCCTGTCTGATCATCGGCGGCATCGTGATCTTCGTGGTGCGCGCTTTCCAGTCGACCGCGCTGGCAGCCTCGACCGAGATACACGCCAAACAATACGTGACCACGGTGATGCCGACGACCACCGGCAAGGGGCTGCCATTGACGCTGCCAGGCACTTTGCAGGGCATCAACGAAGCCACTGTGTATGCGCGCAGCAATGGCTACGTCGTGCGCTGGACCAAGGATATCGGCAGTTCGGTCACCAAGGGCGAGCTACTGACGGAGATCACGGCGCCGGAAGTCGATCAGGAACTGTCGCAAGCCATAGCGGCGCAGCAACAAGCGGCCTCCAGCGAGAGTCTGGCCCAGAGCACCGCCGAACGCTGGAAAAGTCTGCGCGACAAGGACGCGGTGACACAGCAGGATTTCGACGAACGGCAGAGCGCCTACCTGCAGGCGCAGGCGAATCTGGCTTCCGCGCGGGCCAATGTCACCCGGCTCAAGAGCTTGCAGGGCTTCAACCGAGTGGTGGCGCCTTTCGACGGCGTCATCACCAGCCGCAATATCGATGTCGGCGATTTGGTCGACGCCGGCAATGGCGGCGCCGGCAAGGCGCTGTTCACCATTGCCCAACTGGACCCCTTGCGCCTCTATGTGTTCGTGCCGCAGATGTATGCCTCGCAGGTGAAAGTCGGCGACCTGGTCAAAGTTGGCCTGGCGGGGCATCTGGGCGAGGAATACGAGGGCAGCATCGCGCGCACGGCACGCGCCATCGATATCGCCACCCGCACCATGCAGGTGGAAATTCGCGTGCCGAACCCGACGGGCGCGCTGATTGCGGGATCGTTCGTCCAGGTGATGCTGCCCATCAAACAGGATGGCGCAGCGCTGATCGTGCCCACCAACGTGCTGCTGTTTCGCGCCGATGGTCCTCGAGTTGCCATCGTCGACACGCAGGGACATGTGCGCTTGAGCGCGGTCAAGCTCGGCACGGACTTCGGCAGCACCGTAGCGGTGTTGAGCGGTGTGGCCGCGAGCGATCGAGTGGTTTTGAATCCTGCGGACTCGCTCGCCGACGGCGATGTGGTCACGCTGCAGTCGGCTGAGATAGCGGCTCCCAAGGGTTAGTCGTGCGCGCGATCGCAAGACATGCAATAGCAGCGCTCATCGCTGTTGCGCTGCTGGCCGCTTGCGCCGTGGGTCCGGATTATCGGCGGCCGGCGGCGGAAACACCGCCCGCCTGGGCGCCGGCAGAGCCCTGGCACGAGGCGGTGCCGGGAGATGCGCAGCTGAAGGGAAATTGGTGGGAGCGGTTTGAAGATTCGGCGCTGAATCCGCTGGTGGAACGAGCGCTCGCGGGCAACCAGAAT
>JAXDQN010000494.1:0-11459 GCA_034667865.1 Gammaproteobacteria bacterium | reverse complement strand
CAGGGCGCACTCACTGGGAGGTGAAAGTCCTCTACACAGCCGACATGGGCAAGTGTTAGCGGAAGGCAACGGTTTCTCGGGTGACCGGGAGTCGGAAGGAAGCCGGAAGCAAAGCGCTGGCGCGACGAACAGGAAGCGGATAGAGGCGGCACCGCGGGGCAAGCAGGCAAGAAAATGCGAAGCCCAATGCATGTACGGAACGCGGTGACGTATATCCGACGCGCATAAGCGTGAAGGTGGGTGCGCAATACCCGGGGAGATCTGCAAGCGTGCCTTCGGGCTACGGGGATTGAAAGGTCCTCGGATGCGTTTGCAGAAGTCAGCAGAGGCCATAGTAGGCGACGGCGCCGAAGGGCCGAACAACGAAGCCGAGAGTAGGACGGATGATCTCGAAGCGAAGCGATAAAGCAGAAGCACCCGCAAGGGTGGCCACGGCGCGGGGTGCAGGCCAGAAGCCGAGCGCTAATCGACGCGGTGCGGAGCTTGGCACGGCGACATCCGGGCGAACGAAATCGGAGGACCACACGCTCATGGAAGAGGTGGTCGAACGCAGCAACTTGAAGCTGGCGTATCAACGGGTGGTCGAGAACAAAGGAGCGCCGGGCGTCGATGACGTGTCGGTATCCGAGTTCAAAGACTGGCTGAAGATGCACTGGCCAAGCGTGAAGATAGCCTTGTTGGAGGGCCGTTATTTACCGCGACCGGTACGCCGAGTGGACATTCCAAAGCCTTCTGGCGGGATGAGAATGCTTGGTGTGCCGACCGTGATTGATCGGCTTATCCAGCAAGCACTGCATCAGGTGCTGCAACCGCTCTTTGAGCCTACGTTCTCGGACTCAAGCTTTGGCTTCCGTCCGGGTCGCGGAGCGCATCAGGCGGTTCGCAAAGCACAGGGTTACATCCGTGAGGGAAAGCGCTGGGTGGTGGACATCGATTTGGAGAAATTTTTCGATCGAGTAAACCACGATGTGTTGATGTCACGGGTGGCACGGCAAGTCAGCGATGTACGAGTGCTCAAGCTGATCCGACGGTTCCTGGAAGCCGGGATGATGAGCGATGGGTTGGTCGAGCAACGCACGGAGGGGACGCCGCAAGGCGGTCCGCTCTCCCCGCTGCTCTCCAACATTTTGCTCAATGACCTGGATCAGGAGTTGGAACGACGGCAGCTCGCATTTTGCCGCTACGCCGATGACTGTAACATCTACGTGAGCAGTCTCGTGGCGGGCAATCGGGTGATGGGCGGAGTCAGGACTTTCCTCGAGGAAGCCTTGAAGCTGCGCATCAACACTGAGAAAAGTGCGGTGGCACGGCCCTGGGAACGGAAGTTCTTGGGGTTCAGCGTCACGGCACATCGCGAGAGCCGCCTGCGGATAGCGGCGGCAAGCGTGCAACGACTGAGACAGAAGGTACGTGACCTTATGCGTGCCGGGCGCGGCCGTTCTCTCGCCCACACCATCGACGACCTCAACCCGCTGCTGCGGGGCTGGATCAATTACTTCCGGCTTACCGAAAGCAAAGGGATACTTGAGGATCTGGATGGCTGGTTGCGACGACGACTGCGCTGCTTGCTGTGGCGTCAATGGAAGCGTCCCGCCACTCGAGCCCGTAAGTTACGTGCTCTCGGGCTGGACGACGACCGTGCGTTCCACAGCGCCGGAAACGGGCAAGGTCCATGGTGGAATGCAGGAGCCTCCCACATGAACCACGCGTTGCCGGCCAAATACTTCACGACCAAGGGGCTGGTCTCGCTGATGGGTACCTATCAGCGACTCCAGAGTTTAAGTTGAACCGCCGGATGCGGAACCGCACGTCCGGTGGTGTGGGAGGGCGGTGAGCGTAAGCTCACCCCCTACCCGATTCAAGGAGCCTGATTGGTTGAGCTCACACGCCCTCGCCTTGAGCTCGCAGTCCGCCACCAACAAGCCGGGCGCCTGCGAGAGGCGGTGACGATCTATCAAGAGCTGTTGCAGGCCTCGCCGGGCGATGCGGACCTGATGCAGCGGCTGGGCGTCGCCCTGGCACAGAGCGGCTTGCACGCGCAAGGCGCGCAATGGCTCTCGCGCTCGCTGCAACTAAGCCCCAAGCGGCCCGGCGTCCTATTGAATCTTGCGCGGGCGTGGCTCGCGCTGGGTCGCGCCGAGGATGCGCTGCGCTGCTGCGATGAAGCCATCGCGCTCGATGGCGCAGTCCCACAGGGCCATCGCTTGCGCGGCTCATCGCTGGCCGCGCTCGATCGTGCGCAGGAAGCTCTGGCGCATCTCGGGCACGCCGTGCGCCTGGCGCCCTCCGATGCCGGCGCATTGGTCGAGCTGGGCGTTCTGCTCGCCGCCGGCGATCGCCTGGCCGATGCCATGGCTTGCTTCGAGCGGGCGATCGCGCTCGATCCGCAGCAGACCCCGGCGCATCATAACTTAGGCCTGCTGGCCGCTCAGCAGGGCGACCACGAACGCGCCTTGCAGAGCTTCGATCGGGCGCTGGCTTTAGAGCCGCGCAATGCCAATCTGCACAGCAACCGCGGCGCCAGTCTCAGGGCGCTGGGCAGACTTGCGGAGGCGCTGCAAAGTCACTCCCGCGCGGTGGCCATCGAGCCAGGCAACGGCCAGATGCTGCGCAATCGCGCCGTACTGCATCTGTTGCTGCAGCAATATCCTGCAGCCATCAAGGATTATCGCGATGCCGGCGCCATTCTCGGCGAGCAACCTCGGGATCTCATCGGTTTGGGCGCCGCCCTGCTGGCACTGGATCGCCATGCCGAGGCCTTGGCGCCGCTCGAGAAGGCCGCGGCTTTGCTGCCTGACGAAATTGAATCGCACATACAGCGAGGCGTCGCGCTGCTGCGGCTCGAGCGTCACGCCGAAGCGGTTGCCAGCTTCGACCGCGCCCTTGCCATCGAGCGGCGCACCTCTGTGCTCAACAATCGCGGCGTGGCCCTGGCGGCGCTCGGCCGCAGCGAGGAGGCATTGCAGAGCTTCATCGAATCCGCAGCCCATGACGGCGGCATCGCCGACACGCATACCAACATGGGCGTGGTGTTCAAGAGTCTGGGCGATTATCGTCAGGCAGGATTGCAGTTCGATCGCGCCCTGTCGATCAAACACGATGACGCCGCAGCAAACTTCGAGTCGGCGTTTTTGCACTTGACACTGGGCCGCTTTCGACAAGGCTGGCCGCAGTACGAGGCGCGGTTCCGCGTCCCGGCGCTGCGCATTGCGCAACGCAATTTTCACGCGCCGCGTTGGCTGGGCAAGGAATCCGTGGCCGGGAAAACCTTGTTGGTGCATGCCGAACAAGGCCTTGGAGACACCATTCAATTCGCCCGCTACGTGCCGTTGCTGCGTGAACGCGGCGCGGCTGTGGTGTTCGAAGTGATGCCCTCACTCCAGGCGCTCATGGGCTCCTTGCCCGGAGAGCCCCGCATCATTGCGCGCGGCGATGCGCCGCCGCCGCTGGACTTTCATTCTCCGCTGTTGAGCCTGCCGCTGGCATTCGACACACAGCTGGCCACCGTACCCCATTCGACGCCCTATCTGGCGGCCGAGCCGGAGCGCACAGCGTTTTGGACGCAGCAATTGCGAGGACTTTCAGGGCTGCGCGTCGGCCTTGCGTGGCAGGGCAACGCGCAGGTGGAACGCTTGATTTGGGCGCGCGGCCGCTCCATGCCGCTGTCGGTATTGGCGCCGCTGGCCGCCGTTGCCGGCGTGAACCTGGTGTCATTGCAAAAAGGCCCCGGCGCGGAACAATTGCTCACGGTCCCCTTCCGGGATCGGATCGTCGATCTAGGGACGGAATTCGACGGCGGCGCCGACGCCTTCCTCGACTGCGCCGCCGTGATGGCGAACCTTGATCTGGTCATCACCACCGATACCTCGATCGCACACCTGGCCGGCGCGCTCGGGCGCCCCGTATGGGTCGCGCTCAATAGCGCCGCCGATTGGCGCTGGCTCCTCGACCGCACTGACAGCCCCTGGTATCCGAGCATGCGTTTGTTCAGACAGCCGGACCGGCTCCAAGGTTGGGAGCCCGTCATTGCCGAGTTGAGCAACGCGCTGGGCGCGCTGGCAACCCCTCCATGATGCGCGACTCAAACGCCGAAGCACTACTGCACCTCGCCAGACAGGATGTGGCGTTGGAGCAATGGGACGCCGCTCAAGCCAAATGCATGCAGGTGCTGAGCACGCATGACCGCCATCCCGGCGCCCTCAGCCTGCTGGGAACCGTGCTCTACTCGCAGGAGCGGCACGAAGAGGCCGTGCGGATATTCAACGCGCTCACTGTCATGGAGCCTGCGGTCGCCGAGCATTGGCGCAATCTCGGCACTGCGCTGCGTCCCACCAAACGCTACGATCAAGCCATCGCGGCCTTCGATCGGGCATTGCGGCTTGCGCCTCCCACGGCCGCCTTGCTCTACAACCTCGGCGTATTGCAAATGGAGCGTTGCGAACACAACGCGGCCTATCTCGCCCTGCGTGATGCCGTGAAACTTGCGCCGCGCGACGCCACGATCCGCTGGGGATTTGCGCAGTGCTGTTACGATCTGGTCAATGTCGAAGAGGCGACTGAGGCCCTGCAGGGTTGGCAATCACTGCAGGGTCTGAACCTCGAGCTCAGCGTGCGCATCGTGCATTTGCTGGTCATGATGGGAGAACTCGCCACCGCGTTGCCCGCCATCGAGCAGTTGCTGGCGAATCCGCCGCGCAAAGGCCGCGCCGCGCTGGGGCTTGCCACCATCCTCGAGCGCCTGCACCGCCTCGATGAGGCGCGCGCCATCCTTGAGCAGGTCGCAATCCACGATCCCGGCCTTGATCAGGAACCCGACCGGCTGTTGATCTCAGCCATCTTGGCGGAGCGTGACGGAGAAAATGAGGCGGCACGCCGCGACCTCGATCTGGCGCTCGCCAATCACCACGAGTTCATGCACCGGCATCACCTGCTGTTCCGGCTGGCCAAGGTGTTGGACTCGATGGGACGCTATGAAGAAGCCTACTCAGCCGGGGAAGAAGCGCATCGCTCGCAGTTGGCTTTCATCGAAGCTGCCATCGGCAAATCTCCGGCCGGCGGGTCGCGAATCATGGCGCGCGCGGCGCGCAGCTGCGATCCGAACGATGTCGCCACCTGGGACATGAGCGCTCCCCGAATCGAGGAAAGTCCAATTTTCGTGGTGGGTTTTCCGCGCTCAGGAACGACGCTGCTGGAACAGGTGCTGGATGCTCACCCTGACCTTGAATCCATGGATGAACAGCCATTCCTTCTCAGAGCGCACGAAGACATGCTGAATCGCGGCGTTGACTACCCGGCCGGCTTGGGAACTTTGAGCACGCAAGACTTGGACGAGCTGCGCTCGCGCTATTGGGAGCGTGTGCGCACCAAGGTCACGCTGCAGCCCCGGCAGCGGCTGGTGGATAAAAATCCGCTGAACATGCTGGTACTGCCATTGATGCGCCGGGTATTTCCACAGGCAAGAATCATTTTGCTCATCCGTCATCCCTGCGATGCGCTGTTGAGCTGCTTCATGCAAAATTTTCGCGCGCCGGAACTGGCGCTGCTGTGCCGCGATTTGCCGACCCTGGCCCGCACCTACGATCAGAGCTTCGGTTTCTGGTACTCGCAATGGACGCTGCTGCAACCCCACAGCTATGAGCTGCGCTATGAGCGTCTCATTGCGGACTTTGCCCCTCAGGTACGAGAGCTGGCCGATTTCCTGCAGTTGCCTTGGCATGAGGCGATGCTCGCACCGGCGGAGCGCGCCCGCGCCAAGGGCTTTGTGAGCACGCCGAGCTACGCCCAGGTGCTTGAACCCGTCAACAGCCGTTCAGTGGATCGCTGGCAACATTACGCGCGTCAATTCGAGCAGGTTCTGCCGACCTTGAAGCCGTGGATCGAGCGCTGGGGTTACACGCTCAACTGATGCGTTTGACGCGGGTTTTGCGGGCCTTATCGGCCGCGAGCCACAATGAGCCCATCGCCCCGTGCTCGATGCGCACGAGGTCGCCCACGACGAAAAGTTTGCCGGGCTCAACCTCGGCCTGCAGCCAGACCTGCTGGTTGTCCAAGGTAAACACCAGTGCGCCGTTGGGCGTGCGGCCCAGCGCGATGATCTTGCCCGGCAGCACGGCGTCATTGCTCTGACGTTCAGCAACGGGGTCGCGCTTGTGCACGATGTCGGCCGTCATTCCAAAAGAGTCAGCCTCCACCTTCGGCAATTCGGTCACGAGCGCATCGAAACAGGCGAGCCGCTGCGCCTGATCAGTCATCGCCGCGCATTTTCTCAAGGCCGCCGCCAGGGGGTCGGGCAGCGCCAAGACGGGTATGGTGAAGCACAACAACAGACTGGCGAAGAAAAACCTGCGGATCATCTCGAGCCCATGATCGGCGCGTCGGCACCGTAGTATCGCCCGCGCGCCACTGTAGTCGCGCGGACCAGGTCTCGTTCTGCCGCGGTCAGCAAAGGATTCCAGACATCGAAGATCAACACGATGCGGATTTGGTCGCTGTCGTTGCAGGCGTCATGCTCGATGGTATCGTCAAATACCCACGCCTGCCCCGTGACCCAGGCTCGCTGTTGCGAACCCACCCGAAAGCGACAGCCGTCGGGTATCACCAGCGGCAGATGCACTATCGAACGCGTGTTGGTGGTGCCCGTATGCGGCGGCAGGCGCGTGTGCGGTTTGAGCACCGAAAAGTAAGCGCCGGGCGCATAACCGGGCACGTCGCACAACGGCAACCCCGCCAACACAGCAGAGGTTTTGGGACACGCAAGTTGATGCGCAGCGACGGGGCTGCCGTCATGCCATAAGGAATAGACGCTCCAATCCATCGAATGATTGAGCGGCGCCCATTCATCCAGCGGTGCGCCCGGCGGAAAGTCCACATACGGCGAAAAAGCCGCTGCTTGTTCACGCAGCGCTGCCAGCGCTTCGGCGGCGATCTCCTGCGTCGCGGCTTCCAGCTCTGCCAGCCAGGGGAAGAGCTCGCGCGGGAAGAACTCTATGGCCGGCAGATAGGGAAAGTAGGAATCCTTGGGCAGACTCGCATACGCGCGGCGTTTCCCCAGCAATATGTTTTGGTATGCCTCATGCCGATGCTGATCCACTCCTGCATGCAGCTGACGCGTGGCCTGTAGCTCTTGGTCGAGAAATTCCTCGAGCGCGAGCGCGTTGGCAGCGACGACTTTGCGCGCGTGGGCAATGGCGGGAATGAGCGACGGCGCGAAGTGCTCTCCCGGAGCAATTGATGCCAAGGCGGCTTCTAACACCTGCACGGCCGCCTTAGGTCTGCCTAAGCGCTCCAATAGATCAGCCTTGTGGAGCAGCGCCGCCACGTAGCGAGGCTCAATGGCGAGCGCGCGATCGAGCGCCTGGATTTCCGGATCGGTGTCGTTCAGGGCACGGCATGCAGTGGCGAGGTTGAGCCACAAGACTTTTGAATTGGGGTCGAGCGCCACGGCGCGCCGGTACACCTCGCGCGCTTGCGCTGATTTACCGAGCCACTGCAGAAAGCCAGCGGCGGCATTCAAGACCAGGGGGTGCTGTGGCGCCCGCTCCAATGCCTGCTCGACAAATTTCAGCGCTTCATCGGGGGGTTTGGTCGCGCCGGTTTGCGCAATCGCGCCGGCCAATTCACGCGCCTCGGCGTCGCTGATGGGAGGCTGCCCGGCCAAATCGGAGATGTTAGGCGTCACGATCGTCATCCGGTGGATCAAACGCTCGCAACTTATTGTATTTGCTGGAGTAATTAGTGGAGCGGGAAAGGAGGCTCGAACTCCCGACCTCAACCTTGGCAAGGTTGCGCTCTACCAACTGAGCTATTCCCGCGGCGTGCAACGCGCCCTAAACAGAGGCGCAATTGTAGGGCCGGAATGCCGAGAGTCAAGAAGCAGGAGCGCAATATGACGCCCAAATCATTGAACTGGGACGGCAATTCCCGATTTTAGGCCGCTTAAAGCTGCGAACTGTTGCGCAGCTCCGGCCACGCCAGCCGCAGGTAAAGAATCATCGACCACAGGGTCAGCACCGCCGCCACCGCGGTGAGCACCAGCCCTAGCGCGTAGATCGGAATGGTGAGCAAGTCCTGGCGAAACAGCAGCAGGGACAGACCGACAATTTGCATGATGGTCTTGTACTTGCCGAGAACCGATACTTTGATCCGCCCGCGGGCGCCGATTTCGGCCATCCACTCGCGCAGTGCCGAAACCGCAATTTCCCGGCCGATGATCACGATGGCGGCTATCACCAGGTACCACTTTGGGTCGCGGCTGACGATCAGCACCAGCGCGGCCGCGACGATCAGCTTGTCGGCCACGGGATCCAAAAATGCGCCCAGACGCGAGGTTTGTCCGAGCTTGCGCGCGAAATAACCATCCAGGGTATCGGTGATGCCGGCCAGCGCAAAGCCCACGCCGGCGGCTGGGTGCGCCCACCAGTACGGCAGGTAGAACAGCACCACGATGCCCGGAATCATCAGAATTCGCAGCCACGTCAGCGTGTTCGGCAAATTCCAATGCGACTTGCGACTAGCGTCCGGGATGGAGGTGCTCATAGATCACTTCGGCGAGGTCGCGCCCCAGCCCACGAATTTGGACAAAATCATCGATGCCGGCACGAAGAATCCCTTGTAGGCCACCGAACTGCTTCAACAGTTCGCGGCGTTTGACGGGCCCCAGCCCCGGTATGGTTTCGAGAATCGATTGGCTGTGACGCTTGGCCCGTTTGCGGCGGTGCCCAGCGATCGCGAAACGATGCGCTTCGTCGCGTACGCGTTGAATCAGATGTAAAGCACGCGAGTCGGGGGGAAGTATAGTAGGCGTGTCCTGGCCCAACAAGAACAGTTGTTCCTGCCCGGCGCGTCGATCCGCGCCTTTTGCGACGCCGATCAACGTGATGCCGCCGACGCCCAATTCCCCCAGCACTTGGGCCGCCTCCGCCAATTGCCCTTTGCCGCCGTCGATGAGCAGCACATCGGGCTTGACGATTTCACCATCGCGCACCCGCTTGTAACGCCGGGTCAACGCCTGATGCATGGCCGCGTAGTCATCGCCGGGGGCGATGCCGCTGATGTTGAAGCGCCGATAATCGCTCTTCAGAGGCCCTTCCTGGCCGAAAACCACGCAGGACGCGACTGTATCCGTGCCGCCCGTATGGCTGATATCGAAGCATTCCAAGCGCTGTGGCGTCTCCTCCAAATCGAACGCCTCGCGCACATCGTCGAGGCTGGACTCGATTCCGGCACGCGCCAGTCGCCGCATGGTCAGCGCCTGTTCGGCGTTGTTATGCATCATCTCCAGCCAGCGGGCGCGAATGCCGCGCACCGAGGCGGCGATACGAACCTTGTGTCCCGACTGTTGCGCGAAGGTGGTTTCGAGCAGCGACATTTCCTCGAAGTCCTGCTCCACGATGATTTCCGCCGGTGCCTCGCGCTCCATGTAGTACTGAGCCACAAAGGCCGACAGCACTTCGGGCAGTTCCGCGTAGGGGGCTTTGGGAAAGAACGTGGTGCTGCCCAAGCTGCGGCCCGCCCGCACGAACATCAAGGCCACGCAATACTCGCCGTTGGCTGCGGCAATTGCGATCACGTCTGCGTCCTGATCGATGTCCGCCGTGACGATTTGCTGTGATTGCACGGCCTTTAGCTTCGCCAGCTGATCGCGCAGCTGCGCGGCGCCTTCGAAGTCCAGGCGCTCGGCCGCGGCTTCCATACGTCGGCTCAAGTCCTCGCGCACCTCATCGTTGCGGCCCTCGAGGACCTTGATGGCAGCGGCAACATCGCTGGCATAGCTTTCCTTCGAGATCAGCCCCACGCAAGGTCCGGTGCAACGCTGAATTTGATACTGCAGGCAGGGTCTGGAGCGATTGGCGAAGTAGCTGTCCTCGCAGTTACGCAGGCGAAACAGCTTCTGTATTTGCTGCAGCGTATCGCGTACGGCGCCTGCCGACGGATAGGGGCCAAAGTAGCGCCCCGGTTCCTTGCGTGAACCGCGATAGAAACTCAAGCGCGGAAATTCATGCGCGGTTTCCACGTGCAGGTAAGGGAAACTCTTGTCATCGCGCAGCACCACGTTGAAGCGCGGCCGATGCTTCTTGATGAGATTGTATTCGAGCAGCAGCGCTTCGATTTCAGAATTGGTAATCGTGACTTCCATGTTCACGGTCTTGGCGATCAGCGCCTGCACCTTGGGCTGAACATTGCTGGGCTGGAAGTAGGATCCGACGCGATTTTTGAGATTGCGCGCTTTGCCGACGTAGAGGATTTCCCCCTCTGCGCCCAACATGCGGTACACGCCAGGACGGCCCGGGAGACTGTCGACGAATACTTTGGCGTCGAAACTCATGTTCCGATCAGATCGCGCGCCCGCCCCACCACGGCTTCGAACATCGGCGTAGTCAACCGGCGGGTTTGAGTGTTGTAGCGGCTGCAATGGTAGGAATCGATCAGTACCCTTCCCTCGCCGATGTCATGTTCCGCGGCATGCGCAAACTTGTACTGGCTGGGCGCGAGCTTGTGGGCCCGCAATACCGCAAGATGGGCGATCGCGCCTAGGGCCAGAATAACGCGGGCGGCGCGGCTTTGCGCCAGCTCGGCGCTCAAGAAGGCATTGCAGGTTTTTATTTCGACCGGCAGAGGTTTGTTTTCCGGCGGTAGACATTTCACGGCATTGGTGATGCGCGCGTTCGGCAATTGCAGCCCATCGTCCGCTGAGCGGGAGACCGCCGCGGACGCGAATCCATACTTGAATAGGGTCGCATACAGCAAAATTCCAGCATGATCTCCGGTAAAGGGCCGACCGCTGCGATTGGCGCCATGTTTGCCCGGCGCCAGGCCAACGATGATGAGGCGCGCATTGGCGTCGCCGAAGGGAGGCACCGGCAGGCAGTAGTAGCTCGAATGCTCGAGTTTGACGGCATCCAGAAATGCAGCCAGACGCGGGCAGCGCCTGCAGGCCGGGTCAAATGCGGGGTTCATACTAAAGGTCATAAAAAACGGGCTACGTGGTCGTCCCACGTAGCCCGCCATCGATCGCGCTTGGACTTGGACTAACCCGAGCGCAACTGAACCTGGCCCGAATTGGGCTGGAACCTGTCTGACCCCGCGGTGAACGGAAAAATTCCACGCAAATGGCAATTATTTTTTGCCGCGGGAAAGGCTCTGAAAAAGAGAATAGCACCTAGTTGCTTCGAGGCAAGCCGGCTTTTCTAAAACTGCCGGGGCTATCCTAGAATAGTATTAGATATAATTCGTATTATATTGATAATATTAGAAAACCCTTTAATTTATTGCATAAATATTTCTCCGGTTGAACTGCTTCAAGTTGGCGCCCGTAGGGCTTTCCCCGGACGCTGTGCGATTCCGGAGCGCCGGGCGATCAACATGGCCAACTCCAGCGCCTGCTCCGCATTCAGGCGCGGGTCGACCTGCGATTTGTAGGCACGTACCAGATCCGCCTCCGTCAATCCGCGCGCCCCGCC
>JAXDQN010000493.1:0-4030 GCA_034667865.1 Gammaproteobacteria bacterium | reverse complement strand
TTATCGCCGGGAATACTGGCGACGCAATTGCGTCGCGGTGGGCCTGTCTGCGGGGTTTCTCGAACCGCTCGAGGCCTCCGCCATTGTCATGATCGAGTTGTCGGCCAGGTCGATCGCGAACCTGCTGCCCGGTTGCCGCGACGGCATGCAGCGCGCCGCGCAGCTATTCAACGACACCTTTCGCTACCGCTGGGAGCGCATCGTCGACTTTCTGAAACTGCATTACCTGTTGAGCCGCCGCACCGATTCCCAGTTCTGGATCGACAACCGGCGCGCGGAATCGATTCCGCACAGCCTGCAACAGAATCTTGACTACTGGCGGCATCATTGCCCCTGGCATGAAGACTTCGCGCATCGGGAAGAAGTCTTTTCCGCCGCGAGCTATCAGTACATTCTTTATGGCATGGGCTTTGAGACCAGCGAGCCGAGCGCATTGCTGAACGATCGCGATCGGACGTTGGCGCAAGAAAAGATGCGGGAGACCGCGCACCACGCCAAACAATTGAGCGCCTCGCTATTGAGCAATCGAGAAATGCTCGCCAAGGTCCAGCGCTTCGGGCTGCAGAAGGTTTAATCCGGCTCGGGTTAGGCCGCAACGTTTGCTGCAGAGCGCCGAACTCAGCGTGCATATTGGAAGGAAACGACAGCGCACCGTGGCGTCGCCGAACTGCGCGCAAAGCGCGGACGGCCAGCCAAGAACCCCAGTGAGCGAAAGGAACAGATCGCGCTGCGGTTGGACGCTGATGTTTTGGCCTGGTACCGAGCGCAGGGTAGTCGATGGCAGACAAGAATGAACGCGGTGCTCAAGGCATTCCGGGACGCATCAGTCTGAGGTTAGATGGATAGGACCCAACTCCCTGTTGGTCAGGCACGGCCTGTCAGGCACGGCCTGTCAGGCACGGCCTGTCAGGCGCGGCCGCTCAAGCGTTCGGCAGTGATCATCGCCAAAAATCCGCCCGCGCAATAATTGAGCAGCCGCAAGCGAGCCGCTTCTAAATCCTTCGCGCGGCACAGGCCGTCAGACAGCCGGTCGACCCGCTCCGTACCGGACAGCGCCAGCATCATGGATCCGGCCAGGAAGTTATATGCCCAGTACAGCTCCTTCTTGGGGCTGCCCGGAAGCGCCGACTGCAAGATATCGATCAGCTCGTGCACGTTGTCGTCGAAGAATCGATGAATGATCTCGCCGCCCCAATGCGTGTTGTCGATCTGCGCCACCAGGGCGAAATAGCGCTTCCAGCCGGCATCGCCGTACAGCGACAGGTCGATCATGGGATTGATGAACGCGGCCACGGCGCCCTCCACTGTCACTGGGCCGCCACTGGCCACATACGCGCGCAGCGAATCGCGACGCGCAGAGATCAGCGGCCGCGCGCGACGTTCGACCACTCCATCGAACAAACTGGATTTGTTCTTGAAGTGATAGTAGATGAGCGCGACATCCACACTGGCGGCGTCTGCCACCTGGCGGGTAGTCACGCCGTAGAACCCTCGCTCGGCAAACAACGATTCCGCGGCATCGAGCAGCCGGCCCCGCGCTTTGATTCCGTCATCGGATTGTTTCGGACGGCCGCGCCCAGGCTTCTTGCGGCTTTTCGCGGGCGCTTTAGGCTCGAGTTTGGTCACGGCTCGCTCTGTTTTTTTGCTTGATCGATATATCCCCAGCGAATTCGCATTGTGACACTCAATTCTCCGCTTGCCGCCGTATTAGGCGACTAAATTTAACAATCGCTGAATAAGTCCAACGTAATAGCCCCGCCGGGAGCTGGATGCCGAAACAGGCGCACTACCCATTACGCACGTCTCGCCGCCGGATGCGCGTTGATTATGCTGAAATTCCCCTGATATTCCTCCGGCAAGGGCCGCCGTAGCCACGCGCTCAACACCATCGAGCCTCCAAGCGCGGGAAGTCCCACGTTCCTTGACAAGGCCCAGCGTCTGGCATAATTTCAACACGCGCTGAAATTCATAAAGAGAGCCGATTTCTACGGCTCCTGCTTGAGACGACTCGAAACAAGGGGGGATGTATGGCTTCAATTCGTTTGATGCTGGCGGCGCTCGCGAGCACCGCTGGCTCACTCTGCGCATCGGTGGCGATGGCGGAAACCGCTTCGGCCGTGAGCGCCGCGTCCGATTCTGAGCTTGCGGAGGTCATCGTCACGGCGACCCGCCGCTCTGAATCCATCCAGAGCGTGCCGAGTACCGTCACCGCGCTGACGGCCGGAACCTTGGAGCAAATCAACGCCCGCGACCTGAATGATTTCGCGGGCTTCGTTCCCGGCTTGAGTTTCGGATCCACCGGTGCCAGCACCAACCTGCTGGTGGTCCGCGGCATCACGACCGGCTCGCAGTTGAGCAGCGCCACGGGCGTGTACTTGGATGACATTCCCATCGGCGCCAGTACCTCGAACGGCGTGGGTTACCAGAGTTTGAACATCAATGCCTTCGACCTGAATCGCATTGAGGTGCTGAATGGACCGCAAGGCACCCTCTATGGCGCGACATCACTGGGCGGCACGATCAAGTACATTCCCAACGCACCGAGCTTGAGCGCCTTCGGGGTCGACATCGGCGCGCAAGTCGCTTTTACACAGCACGGCCACATCGATCATGCCTACACCGGCATGGTCAATATGCCCATCGGCGACATCGCCGCGGTTCGCGTCGACGGATACCAGGTGTACGACTCTGGCTACGCCAAGGACCCGGTGTTCGGCCGCGACAATCAAGGCTGGTCACGCTCCGAAGGCGGACGCATCGCCTTGCTGCTCAAGCCCAGCGATGAGCTCGATATCCAACTGCGCGCTTCGACCCAACACATTCCCAGCGAAAGCGCCGATGTGGGGTTCCGTAACGCGGCCACGCACCAGCCCACCTACGGCACCTACGATCAGGCCTATCCGACCTTTCAGCCGTCCAACTACAGCCTGACGCTGTTTTCCGCGGCCATCAATTACGACACCCCATGGGCCAAATTGAGCTCCATCACGGGCCTGCAGACCAACAATGGCACCAGCCTTACCGACAACAGCCTGACCTATAACGCAGCGCTGGGCGGGGCCTTCGGCATTCCGCTGAACGATCCGTTCAGCCTGTACGTCAACACCACCACGAAGAAGTTCACGCAGGAGTTTCGGATCGCTTCGCACGACAACACCACCTTTCAGTGGTTGGCAGGAGCCTTCGTGAGCAACGAGCAGACCCACGAGACCGTGGATCTGCTCGATAACTCGACCCCGGCCGGCACCTTCTTCGGCATCTCCCCTTTCACCAGCTTCCTGCCCAGCACCTACCGCGAATACGCCGCCTACGCGGATGGCACCATCTTTTTCACCAAGCAGCTGGAGTTGGGACTGGGCCTGCGCTACAGCCGCCAGAAACAGGCGTACGACGAAACCGTGAGCGGCTTGCTCGCCACCGGCTCCGCCGCAGTCTTCACCCCGGCCGTGGCGACCTCGGACCAGAGCGTGATGACCTACCTGATCAATCCCAAGTTTCACCTCACCGACGATGTGATGCTGTACGCCCGCGCCGCCAGCGGATTCCGGCCCGGCGGACCGAACTTCGTGCTCGCTCCGGGTCTTGGCAATCCAACCTACGACCCCGACCGCTTGTGGAGCTATGAGTTGGGCGAGAAAGCGACGCTGCTCGACAAGCGGGCGACGCTGAACTTCGACATCTACGACATTCTGTGGAAGGACATCCAGGTCACCGTCAATGTGGGCGGCGTCAATCAACTCGAAAACGCCGGCACCGCCCGCGTCACGGGCGCGGAAATGGCGTTCGATTATCGCATCGTGCAGGCATTCACTCTCGGCGGTTCCGCCGCCTACACCAACGCGCGCCTCAGCTCTGCGGCGCCGGTCCTCGACATCAACGCACCCGGCGCTCGCCTGCCATTGTCGCCGCGCTACAACTTCGCGCTCATCGGCACCTATGACATCGACTTCACCGGCGGCTATACCGGCGCGCTGAATGTCACCGACCGTTGGATCGGCGGGCGCCATGCGGGTTTTGACACTCCCGTCAG
>JAXDQN010000492.1:0-4318 GCA_034667865.1 Gammaproteobacteria bacterium | reverse complement strand
GCGAGAACTATGTACTGTGGGGCGGACGAGAAGGCTATGACACGCTGCTCAATACCAATCTGCGACAGGAAAAGAATCAGCTCGGCCGCTTCCTCGCCATGGTGGTGGAACATAAGCACACGATCGGCTTCAAAGGCGCGATCCTGATCGAACCCAAGCCGCACGAGCCGACCAAGCATCAATACGATTTCGATGTGGACACCATTTACGGCTTCCTCAAGCACTACGGCCTCGAGAAAGAGGTGAAGGTCAACATCGAATCGAATCACGCCACGCTTTCCGGCCACAGCTTCGAACATGAAATCGCGATGGCGGTGGACTACGGAATTTTCGGTTCCATCGACATGAATCGCGGCGACCCACAGAACGGTTGGGACACGGATCAATTCCCCAACGATCTGCGCGAAATCACCATGGCCTTGTACTACGTGCTCAAAGGCGGCGGTTTCGCCAGCGGCGGCAATAATTTCGACGCCAAAGTGCGGCGCCAAAGCAATGACGCAGTCGATTTATTCTACGGCCATGTCGGCGCAGTCGAGATTCTTGCCCGCGGACTTCTCAGCGCTGCAGCCATGCTCGAGGGCGGCGAACTGGCCGGCTTCGTGGAACAGCGCTATTCAGGGTGGCATACGATTGCCGCGCGCAACATGTTGGAAGGCCGCACCACGCTCGCCGCGGTGTCGGATGCCGCGGTCGCCGAGGACATCAAGCCCGTATCGAAATCCGGCCGCCAGGAATATCTTGAGAACGTGGTGAGCCGCTACCTGCTATAGCGCCACGGCGCTACGCTAGCCGACGTGCAGCAGCGCCGTCTTCAGATCCACGGAATTCGGGCCGACCATCACCTCGAAGCTGCCGGGCTCGACGACTCGTTGCATGGCGACGTTCCACATTCGGAAAGTCTCCGGCGTGAGGGTGAAGCTCACCGTCTTGGACTCCCCCGCCGCCAAGGCGATGCGCTCAAAGGCCTTGAGTTCCTTGATGGGCCGTGTCACCGATCCCACCAACTGATGCACGTACAGCTGTACGGTCTCATCGCCGGCACGCGCGCCGGAATTGCGCACCCGCACGCTCACCGTGACCGAGCCGTCGATGCCAATGTGATCCGCCGACAGGCTCGGTGTACCGATCTCGAACGAGGTGTAGCTCAACCCGTAGCCGAACGGAAACAGCGGATCGACGCTGTCGAATAGATAGCCGCGGCGCGCCGAGGGTTTGGCGTTATAGAACACCGGCAATTGACCGACGCCACGCGCAATGGTCACGGGCAATTTGCCGCCTGGATTGACATCGCCGAACAGTACGTCGGCCATGGCATGGCCGCCCTGCTCGCCGAGGTACCAACCCTCCAGCAACGCGTTGGCTTTCTCGGCAATGGTCACCGTCGAGGCTGGACGCCCATTGATCAGCACCACCACCAGCGGCTTGTTGAGCGCTCGCAACGCATCGAACAGCGCCTGTTGCTCCCCTACAAGATCCAAGCTGGTGCGGTCGCCCAAGTGTGTCTGGGCCCAGCCTTCGCGGCTGGTCTGTTCGGTGTCGCCGATCGCCAGAATGATCTGGTCGGCGTCGCGGGCCGCCGCCACAGCGGCCTGGATGAGTCGACGATTCTCCGCAGGGTCAGCCAGTTGCACCTCATCGCTCCACCAGTCATCACTGGCGGTGATCTTCACGCCTTGCGCAAATACGATCTTGGCGCGCGCACCGACCTTGACGCGGATGCCCTCCAATATCGACGCGGTGGCCGGCGGTACGCTGGAGTAGCCGCCGAGCCGCGCGACCGCGGCGTTCGGCCCGATCACCGCAATCACCGGCGGATCCCCGTCGGCCAGCTTCAGAGGCAAAGTGCCGTCGTTCTTGAGCAACGTGATCGAGCGCTGCGCCGCTGTGCGCGCCAGCGCGCGCGCCTCCACTTTGTTGGTCAGTGCAATCGCTTTGGCAGCGTCCGCTAAGGGGGCTTCAAACAGTCCGGCCCGAAACTTGAGCAACAGCAGCCGGCGCACGGACTGATCGATGAGCGCTTCGGAAACCGTCCCCGCGCGCACCTGTTGTGTCAGCGTGGCGTAGGCGCCGACCCCCGGCAGATCGAGGTCCACGCCGGCTCGCAACGCCAGGCGCGCGGCTTCTTCCGGTGTGGCGGCGATGTGATGCAGCTTCTGCAGATCCTCGATCGCATAGTAATCGCTCACCACGGCGCCCTGAAAACCCCACTCGCCGCGCAAGACCTTCTCCAGCAGCCACACATTGGCAGTGCTCGGCACACCGTCGATCTCGTTGTAGGACGGCATCACGGTGCTGATGCCGGTGCGCGCAATGATCTTCTCGAAGGGCGGGAAAAAGAATTCGCGCAAGGTGCGTTCTGAATAGGGCGCTGGACCCACGTTGGTTCCGCTTTCAGGCTGGCCGTGTCCGGTGAGGTGCTTCAAGGTCGCGAATACCTTGCCCTCGGCCAGCAGTTGGGTCTTGCCTAAGCCTTGCAGCCCTTCCACCGCGGCGACTCCCAATTCGCCCACCAGGTAGGGATCTTCGCCAAAGGTCTCCTCGATCCGCCCCCAACGCGGATCACGCGCCACGTCCACCACCGGCGTGAGCGCTTGCGTGACGCCCCGCGCCCGCATTTCCCGCGCGGTGACCGCGTTGACCGCGCGCAGCAGATCCGGATCCCAACTCGATGCGAGCGCAATGGCCTGGGGAAAGCTGGTGGCGCCGGGGGCGACATAGCCATGTAGCCCTTCCTCATGGAACATGATGGGGATCCCGAGCCGGGTGTTCTGCATGGCGTAGTGCTGCAAGGCATTTACCAGGCGAATCGTGCTGCGCGCGTCGCGGCCCGGCAGTATGCGCGGCGAGGTTGGGCCGGTGGCATCGGAGGGCCGCGCAAATTGCCCGATGCCGTTGGGAAACTTCTGCGCCATCTTTTTCGGATCAAACTCGAGCTTGGCGTCGAACACCTCGCTCTTGGCTTCCCAGATGCTCTGCATCTGCGCCACCTTCTCCTCGAGCGTCATGCGCGACAACAAGTCCTCGACCCGCGCTTCGAGCGGCGCGCGCGGGTTTTTATAGACCGGATTGATGGCGGGCGCAGCGGCTGCGTGAGTGGCCGCCGCCATGCCGACGAACCCTGCCAGCCGCATGATCGCCGCTCTTTTCATTCGGATCCCCCGTTCTCAGTTGACTTTTTTGATAGCGCTACCATGATGGATTCCATTTGGCTTTGTCAATCATTTGCTTTTTCTACTCATGAGAGAGTCAAATGCTCGCTTGCCATCTATTGTAAGCTGACACCTCGCATGACGATCAGATCAGCCAGAAAGCGCGTGACGACCCGTCACGAACGGAAGCCCCCGCAAAGGAAACAGGGGGCGCCGACCATCGCGGATGTCGCCGCCTACGCCGGATTTGCTCCGATGACGGTGTCACGCGTCATCAACGGCGAAAGCAATGTGCGCCAGGAGACCCGCGAGGCCGTGCAGGCGGCAATCGCCAAGCTGAAATATTCGCCAAATCTTGCGGCCCGGACTTTGGCGGGCGCCGAACAGATTCGCATCGGCTTGCTGTACAGCAACCCCAGCGCAGCCTTTCTAAGTGAATTTTTGGTCGGCAGCCTGGAGCAAGCTCGGCTCAGCCATGTGCAGTTGGTGGTCGAGAAGTGCGATGCAGATCAACACGAGGACGATGTGGTCCGGGAGTTGCTGGCAAGCGGAGTCGGAGGAAACATATTGCCGCCGCCATTATCCGACTCCAAGCGCGTTCACGCCGTCTTGATGCGGGCCGATGCGCTGGCAGTTGCGGTGGCGAGTGCCAGTCCGCGGGCCGGTTTATTGGCGGTGCGCATTGACGATCATGCCGCAGCGGTCGCCATGACCCGCCATATCCTCTCCCTGGGCCACACCCGCATCGGTTTCATCATCGGCAATCCCGACCAGACCGCGAGCGCCCAGCGGCTCGCCGGCTACAAGGCAGCACTGGCAGAAGCCGACATCCCCATCGACAACTCGCTGATCCGCCAGGGGCTGTTCACCTATCGCTCGGGCCTTAAGGCCGCCGATCAACTGTTGAGTTTGGCGAAGCCGCCGACGGCGATTTTCGCCAGCAACGACGACATGGGCGCGGCCACTGTCGCGGTGGCGCATCGCCACCATCTCGATGTGCCGAAGGGCCTGACGGTGTGCGGCTTCGACGACACGGAGTTCTCGCGCTCCATCTGGCCTGAGCTCACCACCATTCGTCAGCCGATTGCCGATATGGCGCGTGCCGCCATGTTGTTGCTGATCAGCAAAATCAAGGCGCGACGCGAGGGAAGGAGCGAAGACGTCAA